>RFKI01000280.1 GCA_003694355.1 Bdellovibrio sp. | reverse complement strand
TTATAAGGATCCTTATGGGCTGTCGCCTCTGTAATATCTTCTCGTAACCTCCAAAGCTCTTTGGCCTGTTGTTTATTTTGGCTAATCACTCCATCTTCAACATTGCCTTTTTCCAAACATGACTCAAAAACAGTCATGGCTTCATCCATAAAGGACTCTTCTATCTCCAAGAGCAAATAATACGGTGTTTGTGTTTCAAAAGGTCTTTTCACATGACCTTGGGCAACCACATATTGAGTCGAAAGTTCCGTAAAAAGTTCTACCGCCATTAAAGGCATTTTCCTCTTAAAAGCCAAGTAGACTTCCATAATGGATTCTAAACGCGGGATTCCCAACACGAAAACCTGAGTTGGAGAAGGAGGGAGGGTTACAGATAAAGTTATTTCTGTAAAAAAGCCCAAAGTCCCTTCGCTACCTATAAAAAGATGCCTTAAATCATATCCTGTTGCATTTTTAATAAGTCCATTATTTAAAGAAAGGATCTCACCTCGTCCTGTAACCACTCGTAATCCAGCAACCCAATTTCTCATAAGTCCATAACGAATCACCTTAATGCCACCCGCATTCGTCGCAACATTTCCCCCTATTTGACTAGATCCCCTCGAAGCAAAATCAACAGGAAAAAAGAACCCTTTCTCAAGAACAAAATTTTGTAAATTTTCAGTGATCACTCCAGGTTCACAAATCACTTGCTGATCATAAGCATTCCATTCTTTTATCTTGTTCATCTTTTCAAAAGAAACAACCACTTCGCCAGACGTGGCAAAAGCGGCAGCACTCAATCCTGTCCGACCTCCTGATGGAACAAGAGCCTGCTTTTCCTTTCGGGCCCACTTGACCAGTTCCATCACCTGATCTTCTGAACGAGGAAAAACAACAGCCCGTGCCTTAACATGATAGTGTTTCGTCCAGTCAGCCCCATATAATGCCAAAACTTCTGGGTCCTGACTCCAGTCATTTTTCTCAAAAATCTCACTAAGCCCCTTCATGAAAGTGCTCCAACACCTGAGTTCGAATAGAAGTCTTAAGCTGACTGATCTCCTGAGCTACCTTTTGGATCTCACAGCCTCCAATATCCATAACAACATATCCAATATGAGTGTCTGTTGCTAAATGTTGAGCTTGAATATTTCCTGAATTCTCAGAAACAATTTTATTAATTTCACCAAGAACACCTGGAACATTCTTATGAACATTAATAATTCGCCGAAAATCTTTAATTGGCGGAACCTCAAGGTTGGGAAAATTAACCGCCCCAGAGGTGGACCCTCTTTTAAAAAACTGAGTGAGACTCAAAGCTACTTCCTGACCAATCGCTTTTTGAGCTTCTTCAGTACTGCCTCCTATATGAGGCGTTAATATCACATTGGGGAGCCCCTGAAGCTCAGAAACAAAAGGCTCTTTATTGTTGGGGGGTTCTTTAGGAAACACATCAATAGCAGCGCCTCGAAGTTTTTGTGACTGGATAACTTCAACCAAAGCTGAAATATCCACAACACTTCCCCGACTGGCATTGATTAAATAGGCCCCCTCTTTCATCTGCCGAAACTGATTGATCCCCATCATTCCTTTCGTCAAATGGGTTTCGGGAACATGAAATGAAACAAAGTCAGCTTCTTTAAGAACCTCTTCCAAGGACTCTTTCGCCTCAGCATTTCCTAAAGGCAATTTTTTTACAATATCATAATAAATCACTTTAAGGCCTAAAGCCTCTGCCAAAACACTCACTTGACTGCCAATATGGCCATACCCCACTATTCCCAGCACCTTCCCCCTGACCTCATGTCTCTGTATGGCTGTTTTACTCCATATGCCCTTATGGGCCTTCATGTTGCAATCCCCTAAATGCCTCGCCAAAGAAATGATATTTGCAATAACGAGTTCAGCAACACTCCTTGTATTGCTATAAGGCGCATTAAAAACAGGAACCCCGCACTGATTAGCATATTCTAAATCCACTTGATTTGTGCCAATACAAAAAGCTCCCAAGACCTCAAGATGAGGTTGTAATTTTTCCAAAACGCCCTGAGAAATTTTGGACTTTGAGCGAATTCCAAGAGCATGAAATCCCTTGGCCCGATTTATAAGATCTTCTTCTGAAGCAAAAGCACCTTTTTCTTCTTCTACATAAAATCCCTGCTCTTCTAAAATATCTCGAGCAACCTTATGAATCCCTTCTAAAAGTAAAATTTTCTTCATGAATTCCCTTCTTTCCCTATTTTTTGAGCCCATCTTACCCCTCTCTTTTAGGAAAGAAAATGTTTTTCTGGACTCACTCTCTGACACCCTCTATATAAGAGCCTATAATTACTCTAATTCTAAATCAGAAAGGAACTTGATTGAAATGAAATATAAGCTTCTTATTATTGATGACGATCCTCTTATAACACAAAGCCTACAAATACTCATTCCCAAGCCTTGGGATATCACATCACTTCATAGTTGCAAAAACCTTCCTCAAGAAAACTTTCATGCCGCTTTTATTGATCTTCACTTTCCACAATACAGTGAGCGCCGTTGTCCCAAAGGCTTAAAAATCATTGAAAAAATATCCAAAATAAACCCTCACACCGAAATCATCGCCATCTCAGGAGACCTCACCCCATCACTTATGGAGTCCTGTCTCAAAGCCGGAGCCAGTCGTTTTCTTGCCAAACCTCTTAATCCCGATGAAGTTCTACTCACTCTCCAAAAGATCGAAGCTTGGATTCAACTTCAAGAGGCCTCCTCCCGTCCCCAATTACCTCCATGGATTGGTTCCTCACAAGCCACCCAGACCCTCAAAAAACAAGTATCTTTTTTGAAGTCCGAAACCGCCCCCATTCTTGTAGAAGGAGAAACGGGCTGCGGGAAAGAAGTCATTGCCCATTGGATACACGCTCAAGAAGGCTTTTCACGTCCATTTATCCAAGTCAACATATCTGCCATACCAGAAAACCTTTTTGAATCAGAACTTTTTGGCCATATAAAAGGAGCTTTTACCGGAGCAGACAACACAAAAATGGGGCTGGCTGAGGCCGCCCATGGGGGAGACCTGTTCTTAGATGAAATTGAAGCTCTTTCTCTTCCTATGCAAGTTAAGCTTTTACGCTTTTTAGAAACTCAGGAAGTCAGACGCATAGGAAGCACTCAATCGCAAAAAGTCCAGGTCAGAGTTATTGCCGCCACCAACCAAAATCTTCAACAGCTTGTAGATAAGAAACTTTTTCGAGAAGATTTACTATGGCGACTAAAAGGCCACCATTTAGTGATCCCCCCTCTTCGAAAACGCAAAGAAGATATTCAAACACTTGCTAAGTATTTCCTTGAGCGCCACAAATCTCGCAAAAAAAGCCTCAGTCCAGATGCTCTAGAAATATTAGAATCTCATCAATGGCCAGGAAATGTAAGAGAATTAAAACAAGTTTGCGAACGCCTTCTTGTACAAGCCCCCCTACCCATTATCCGCAAAGAAGATGTCCTAAAGGTGTTACATGGTCCCATTATTTCCGATGACTCTTTTTCCAATGTTGACCTCTCTTTGGGACTCCAGCCTCTTCTCAATAAATACGAAGCTTTTCTATTAAAAAAAGGGATAGCTCACCACCAAGGCAATATCGACTCCCTGGCTTTAAAGCTCAAAATATCTCGAGCCTCTCTCTACCGACGTCTTAAAGAGCTACGAATCAATTGGAAGGGCGCCTCATGACAACCACAGGCTTATGGGGAGAACCCCTTTTTAAAGAAATTGGTCTCCTTATCCTCGCCTTTCTCTTTCTTGTTGGAGCCATTTCATTTTTCTTATACAAACGCAATCCCAAATTAATTGGGCTGTGGGCCAGCATAAAAAGCTGGATGATCGCGGCCACGCTTATTTTCTTCGCGGCTGGCCTCCCAAGCCCTTGGCCCCTCTTTGTCCTCTTGCTTATTGCTATTTATGGATCAAAAACCTTCTACAAAATGGTTGGAATGTATCATCGAAGCTGGTTTGTATGGATGAACTACCTTTTTATCCTACTTCTTGGTCACTGGATTTTCCATAAACAAGACCTTCTCTTCCAAACAAGTCCTATGCTTTACCTGGCAAGCATTTGCACAATTCCTTTAATTAGAAATTCAGCAAAACGCATGATCCAATACCTCGCACTTTCTCTCATGTCTTTTGTCTTCTTTGGCTGGTCCTTTTTGCATCTGGGACAAATTCTAATGCTTCCTAAAGGAATTTATATTTTAATCTATCTTTATATTTTAACAGCTTTTAGTGAGAACATAAATTTTTTGGGAAATAAGTGGTTAGGCAAACACAAGCTATTCTCTAATATCTCTCAACGCATTTCTATTGAAAGTATTATTTTTTCTTTTATCTTTACATTAACTCTTGCATGGGGCCTTAGGCATCTATTGCCTTACAGGCAAGAACCCTTTTGGATAATGTCTGGCACCATTGCCACCTTCCTGGGACGTTTTGGAGAACTGATCATCTCTGTTATTCGAAAAGACCTTGGAATTAAAAGTTCTGGAATCTTTATTATTGGAAGAGATGACATTATTGCAAGAGTCGATAAACTTATTTTTGTTGCTCCTTTTTTCTATTATTTTTATTTATACCTTTCTAAAGTTTATGGAGTTTAAAAATTACAAATGAAATGGAACTATGAAAATGAGCAATGGGTTCAGCTTCCACCTCACTTAAAGCACCTCCCTCTCTTTACTCGACATATAGATTTAACAAGTTGGCTTTTCCGTGTCCTATGGGCCATTTTTCTAAAACTCACCTTCACTTTTTATATCCGACTAGAGGTCAAAGGCAATTTCAAAAAACTTTATAAAAAATATCCCAAGTTGATTCTTATCTCCAACCATGCCAGTCACCTGGATGCCGTTTCTATTGCCGCAGCTATTCCATTCCGATACTGGTTAGATCTCTATATCTCTGCCGCAAAAGATTATTGGTTTTCCAACCCATTTTTCACATTTTTTTCGTCCCACTGCTTGGGAGCCATTCCCATTGATCGAAAAGATAGAAAAGGAGAAGCGATAAAACTCTGCACAACTCTTCTAAAAAAACTTGAACGAATCTGGCTTATTCTTTTTCCTGAAGGTACACGCTCAAAAGATGGTCTCATTCACCCCTTCAAACGAGGCGTTAGCCTTTTTTCGCAATCCACACAAACCCCCATTCTCTTCTTATACCTGGAAGGTAACTCAAAACTGTGGCCCAAAGGCTCCTTTTGGCCCCGCCCAGGAAAGCTAATTCTTCATGTTGGCCCTGTACTTCCTCCCTCTTCTATTGAGGTTATTAACGAGGAGTACAAAAAGTGGGTCTTAACCATTAACCCCAAAGCTTACGGATAAAATTGCTGCGCAGTGCTTCTCTTTAATAATTAAAAATTTTATCTGGTCCCAAACCACTCTTTGAAGTAAAAATTAAGATTAAATGAAGAAAATAAATGACTGCACTATTCATATTGCTACCGTAAATGGAAGCGGAAGTTTATCGGCAAATCAAATTCTTGCCAGAACTTTTTTTCGTCTGGGCCTTCCTATTTCAGCAAAAAACTTTTTTCCCTCGAATATTGCAGGGCTTCCCACATGGTTTAGCATTCGAATCAGCCCTGACCTCCGCAAACTCTCTCATAACAAGAACTTCTCCATTATCATCGCTATGAATAAAGCGACTTGGACGGAAGATCTTAAGGCTCTCCAAACTCACGGCGTTTTTATTTATAACTCTGACTTAAAAATAGATCCCTCAACAATCAGGGCTGATGTCCTTCACTTTGGATTACCCATGAGAGAACTGACAAAGGAACTCTCACCCTCTGTCCATATAAGAAAACTTCTTTCCAATATGGTTTATGTGGGATTTCTTTTAAAACTCTTGAAACTAGAAAACTTGGATATCGCTCAAAAAACGGTGGCTGACTTTTTTCAAAAAAAACCTTCTGTCATTGAAGTGAACCAAAAAGCTCTGGAAGCTGGAGCTCAATATGCCCAACAATTTTCAGGAGATATTCCTGTTCAGATCCATCCCATACCAAATGGAAATAAAGATAAGCTTCTAATGGACGGGAATTCTGCAGCCGCTTTAGGACTTGTTTTTGGAGGCTGTCAGTTTTTGTCTTGGTATCCCATTACGCCATCCAGTTCTCTAGCAGAATCTTTCCAAAAATATGCCAGCAAGTTTCGAAAGAGCAAAAATGGAAAAAATCAATTTGTGGTCCTCCAAGCAGAAGATGAACTAAGTTCTATTAACATGGTTATTGGAGCTGGATGGTGTGGAGCTCGAGCCATTACACCCACATCTGGGCCAGGACTTTCATTAATGGGTGAAGCCGCTGGCTTAAGTTATTTTGCAGAAATTCCAGCAGTTATTTGGGATGTTCAAAGAGCTGGCCCCTCTACAGGACTCCCCACCCGCACACTTCAAGGAGACCTTCTTGCTGCAGCTGTTCTTTCACATGGAGACACTCAACATATTCTCCTACTCCCCTCTTCTCCCAAAGAATGCTTTGAATTTGCAAAAAAGGCTCTGGATTTGGCTGAAGAATACCAAACTTTGGTTATTGTTCTGAGTGACCTTGACCTGGGCATGAACTTATGGATTTCAGAAAGGCCCCGAAATTTTACACATCTAGAAAGAGGCAAGGTTCTTAAAAAAGAAGACCTAGAAAAACGTTCTCACTTTTTCAGATATGAAGACACAGATGGAGACGGAGTTCCTTCTCGCACTTTACCTGGAACTCCCCATCCCCTAGCGGCTTATTTCACAAGGGGAACGGGCCATACTCCTTCTGCGAAGTACTCAGAAGACCCTGTTATTTTCTCTCAATTACTCAAAAGGCTTTCAAAAAAAATACAGACAGCTAAAAAAGATTTGCCAAAACCTGAAATCCACATGAACCCAGAAGCATCTATGGGGCTCATTGCCTTTGGTTCAAGTGATTTGGCTTTACAAGAAGTGATGGCAACCTTGGAAGAAAAAAACATCCCAACTTCTTACATGAGAGTTCGATCATATCCATTTTCAGAAGAAGTTAACCAGTTCATCCAACAGCATCGACGGATTTATGTGATTGAACAAAATAGAGATGCTCAACTCTTGACTCTTTTAAAAAAGGACCTTCCTACTTATTCCAATTATTATTCTCTCACTTACTTTGATGGATGGCCTTTACGAGCCACCGATGTTCTAAAGGATATCCTACAACATGAAGGACTAGAAAATGCCTCCGAAAACTAACCCTCTTGGTCTTACAAGACAGGATTATATGGGAGAAAAGTCCACCCTGTGCACAGGATGTGGCCACGATAGCATCACGGCTCATATTATCTCCGCCTTATACAAAGCTGGGGTGAACCCTTTTAATATCGTAAAGGTTTCTGGAATTGGTTGTTCCTCAAAAACACCCACTTACTTTCTCAGTCAATCTCACGGATTTAATTCCATTCATGGAAGAATGGCGTCTCTGGCCACTGGAGCCAAGTCCGTAAACTATGGTCTTAAGTTTATTGGCATTTCAGGGGATGGAGACACGGCAAGCATTGGTCTTGGCGGATTTGCCCATTTAATACGACGAAATGTCCCTATGGTATATATAGTAGAAAATAATGGCGTTTACGGGCTCACAAAAGGACAGTTTTCAGCAACAGCCGATAAAAATTCCACACTAAAAGATGGAACCCCCAACCCCTTTCCGGGGATTGACCTTTGCTCACTCGCTCTTGACTTGGGCTGCGGATTTGTAGCACGCTCTTTTTCAGGCGATTCCAAGCAACTTGTCCCCCTTATAGAAGCAGCCCTTCAACATCCTGGGACAGCATTCATTGATGTTATCTCTCCTTGTGTCACATTTGGAAATCATGAAGGTTCCACCAAAAGCTATAATTATATTAAAGAACACAGAGTCTCTCTTCAGGAGCTTGATTTTATAGCCCCTTTTCAATCCATCCATGTTGACTATGAAGAGGGCTCTTCTGAAACTGTTCAACTCCCTGATGGTTCTTTCCTTATTCTTAAAAAAATTGACTCAAAAAGCCATGATGTTCACAACCCACTAGAAGCTTATAAAAAGATTAAACAATCTAAT
>RFKI01000279.1 GCA_003694355.1 Bdellovibrio sp. | reverse complement strand
ACTTGGAAAAGGAGAAAAATGGTTGAGCGATACACAAGGCCCGAAATGGGGCGGATTTGGTCAGAGCAAAATAAATTTGAAACGATGAAGCAAGTTGAAGTGGTTGTGGCTCAGGTGCAGGCAGAAAAAGGTCTGATTCCGCAGTCTGCCGCTCGAAATATTGCCAGGAAGGCCAAATTCCAAATTTCGCGCATCAAAAAAATTGAAGAAAAGACAAAGCATGATGTGATTGCTTTTGTTTCTAACCTGGCTGAAAATGTGGGCAAAGATGGGCGTTTTATTCATTTTGGACTGACCTCTTCAGATGTTTTGGATACGGCCTTGGCTCTTCAAATTAAGCAGGCGGGAAAGATTATTAAAGATGACTTTAAGGTTTTAAAAAGAGTTTTAAGGGAGAAAATCAGAACGCATGAAAAAACAGTTTGCGTGGGCCGAACTCATGGTATCCATGCCGAGCCTATGAGTTTTGGACTTAAAATGGCTGGCTTTTATGAAGAGCTTAAAAGGAATGAAAAGCGTTTTTTGGAAGCTTGGTCGGAAGCCTGTGTAGGAAAACTCAGTGGGGCTGTGGGCACTTACTCTGCTTTGGATGAAAGCATTGAAAAAAAAGTTTGTCAGAAGTTAGGGTTAAAAAGAGAGGATATTGCCACTCAAGTGATCCCTCGGGATCGTCATGCCTATCTAATGATTGCTCTTTCCATGATTGGGAGTGGCTTGGAGCGATTAGCTGTGGAGTTGAGGCATTTGCAACGGACTGAAGTGTATGAAGTGGTTGAGGGTTTTTCTAAGGGGCAAAAAGGTTCCAGTGCAATGCCTCATAAAAAGAACCCCATTAGTGCTGAGAACATTACCGGTTGTGCCAGGCTTTTGCGGGCTTATGCTCAGGCTGCTCAGGAAAATATTGTGCTTTGGCATGAGCGGGATATTAGCCACTCCTCAGTGGAACGGGTTATTTTTCCTGACGCTTTTATTTTATGTGATTATGCCATGAACCGTATGGCTTCTTTGATTAAAAATCTGGTTGTCGATAAAGAGAGGATGCTCAAAAACTTTCAGTTTTCTCAAGGCCAATTGTTTAGCTCTCATTTGCTTCTGGCCCTGGTTAAGAAAGGTCTTTCTCGAGAAGAGGCTTATAAGCTGGTGCAGAGGTTAAGTCACTCTCTTGAAGAAGGAGATGATTTATTAACAGCAGCTTTGAGGGACAAGATGGTTTCAAAACACTTAAAAGAGTCTGAATTAAGAAATATTTTCTCCGGTAAGGCTCATCAAAAATCCATCTCTAAGATTATTCAAAGGAGCTTAAAAAGTTGAAGTACCAAAAGGGAGATTTCTTGTACGAGGGGAAGGCTAAGAAGATTTATTCCGTTAAGGGGCATCCTCAATGGGTGTGGATGGAATTTAAAGATGATTTAACAGCGTTCAATGCAAAAAAAAGAGGCGCTTTTGAGGGGAAAGGGCGTCTGAATCTTCTCATTGCTAATAAAGTGTTTGAGTTTCTCAAGCAAGAAGGCGTGAAAGTTCATTGGGTGGAAGCCTTGTTGGATGAAACGGCAGCGATTTGTCAGAAGGTGGATATTATCCCCTTGGAGGTTGTTGTAAGAAACTGGCTTGCTGGATCGACGGCAAAAAGGTTAGGTTTTAAGGAAGGGACTGTGCTCGAGGAGCCCTTGGTAGAGCTTTACTATAAAAAAGATGAACTGGATGACCCCTTTATTAATGAGGACCAGGCGCTCTTGTTAGGGGCAGCGACTCGCGAAGAGATTGGAGAGCTTAAGAAACAAGCTTTGAAAGTTAACCAGCTCTTATTGTCTTTTTTTCAGAAAGCTTGCTTGCAGCTTGTGGACTTTAAATTGGAATTCGGCCGGTCTTCTGCAAGCCTTATGCTGGCCGATGAGATCACTCCAGATAGTTGCCGTTTATGGGACATAAAAACCAAGGAGCGTCTGGATAAAGATCGTTTTCGCAGAGATTGGGGAAGGGTTAAGGAAAGTTATGCTGAAATTTGGTCTCGGTTGGAGTCTATTTAAGGAGGACCTATGAAAGTGGGAGTGAGGGTGATGCCCAAAAAAGACGTTTTAGATTCTCAGGGACGAGCTGTTGAGAAAACACTCAAGCATCATGGAAAACAGCTTTTAGGGTGTCGAGTGGGGAAATTCATTGAGCTGGAAATAGATGCCAAAGACAAGGAAGAAGCTTTGAGGAAGGCGCAAGAGATTACAGAGTTTGTGCTTTATAATCCCTTAATAGAGAGTTATGAGTTGGAGCTTCAGGAATGAAGCCTGTTGGAGTTATTCGTTTTCTGGGTACCAATTGTGATCGGGATATTTGGCAAGCTCTTCAGGATTGTGGGTTAAAACCCAAATGGGTTTGGTTTCAAGATCAGTTTCACTGGAAAGACTATGCGGCTTTTATCTTGCCAGGTGGTTTTAGTTATGGAGACTATTTAAGATGTGGAGCTTTGGCCTCTAAGGCTCCTGTTATGAAGTCCCTTACAGAAGCAGCCTGCCATGGGGTTCCTGTTCTAGGCATTTGTAATGGTTTTCAAATTCTTTGTGAAGCGGGTTTGTTACCTGGCGTTTTAGTTCAAAATCAGGGGTTAAGGTTTATAGATTCTTGGGAACCTATCAGGTGTGTGTCTTCAAATCCTTATTGGGGAGGGGTGCCTCAAGAGGTGATTCAATTGCCTATTGCTCATGGAGAGGGGCGATATTACCTGGATGAAGGAGAGGTTAAAAAGCTTTTTGATGAGGAACAAGTTTGGTGGACCTATGAAGAAAACCCCAATGGCTCTCTTGAAGATATTGCTGGAGTGATGAATGAATTAAAAAATGTGGCTGGCTTGATGCCGCATCCAGAAAGAGCGGTGTTTCCCTGGATGGGAGATGAAAGTGGTCGTTCTTTTTTTCAATCCCTTTTGAAAATGATTTTGTAGCGGAGTTAAGGTTTATGAATTTGCAACAACGTCTGAAACACTATCGACTTTCTGAACAGGAATATGAGTTGATTTGTAAAAAGCTTGGACGCTCCCCTCAGGGTGTGGAGTGGGCCATTTTCTCTGCTCTTTGGAGTGAGCATTGTAGTTATAAAAGTAGTCGAGTTCATTTAAAAAAATTCTCCTTTTCATCTCCTTATGTTTTGGAAAGTTTTGGAGAAAATGCCGGTGTGATTGATCTGGGGCAGGGAGAACGGATTGCATTTAAAATGGAAAGTCATAATCACCCTAGTTTTATAGAACCATATGAAGGAGCTGCAACCGGGGTGGGGGGAATCTTGCGAGATATTTTTACCATGGGAGCGCGCCCTTTGGCCTTGGCAAATTATTTGTGCTTTGGATCACCTGAAAAAATGGCTCCCTGGTTAGACGGTGTTGTTAGAGGGATTGGGGGGTATGGAAATTGTGTGGGAGTTCCAACTGTAACTGGTCAGACAGAGTTTCATTCCTCTTATGATAAGAATATTTTAGTGAATGCCTTTGCATTGGGGTACTTTGGCAAGAACCAACCTGTTTTTACTTCTCAAGCACGAGGAGTGGGAAATTATGTTGTTTATGTGGGAGCCAAAACAGGACGAGATGGGGTTCACGGGGCCAGTATGGCCAGCGAATCTTTTGATGATAAGAGTGAAGAGAAAAAACCGACCATCCAGAAAGGAGATCCCTTTTATGAAAAGCTTCTTATAGAAGCTTGCTTGGAGGTGATGAGTCAAAATTGGGTGGAGGCTATCCAGGATATGGGTGCTGCAGGATTGACAAGCTCCAGTTTTGAAATGGCTTCTAAGGGTCGAGTGGGGTTGTCATTGCATTTGGATAAAGTGCCCTTAAGAGATCCTCATATGACCCCTGAAGATATTTTGCTTTCAGAAAGCCAGGAAAGAATGCTTCTTATTTGTCAACCTCAGAACTTTAAGGCTTTATCTGAGGTGTTTTTTAAGTGGGACCTCGATGCTGTTATCATCGGAGAGGTTCAAGAAAACGAAACTGTGGATCTCTATTGGAGAGGAGAGCTGTTAACTTCTTTATCTCCAAAGTGGGTGGTGGATGAAGCCCCTTTGTATGAAAGGCCTTATAAAAAGCCTCCGCAGAAACGAGCTCCCTTTTCTAAACTTGAGGTTGAGGATGAGCTTAAAACGCTTTTCAGTATGTTAAAAAGTGCGCAAGGAAGTGGTCGTCAATGGGTCTATCGCCAGTTTGATCAAAGGGTTGGAGGACGTACTGTTTTTGCCGGTGGTGAGCCTGTGGCGGTTTTGTGTTTACCTGAAAGCAAAAGGTATTTGGGAATTGTTCTGGGTTGTCGTCCTTATCTTATGAGATGGGATGTGGAAGTGGGGGCTAAGGATGCTATTTTTTACCCAGCTTTGTGTCTGGCGGTTAAAGGGATGAGGCCCCTGGCTGTGACAGATTGTTTGAACTTTGGAAACCCCGAAAAAGAAGAGATTATGGGTGAATTGGTGACGAGTATTGAGGCCATGAGTGAAGCTTGTCAGTTTTTAAGTACACCTGTGATTAGTGGGAATGTGAGCTTGTACAATGAAACTCTTGGTAAAAACATCACTCCCACTCCGGCGGTGGGAATGGTGGGTTTGGGTGAGAAAATGCCTCCTCCTTCTGTTTTCCAGTCTGAAGGTGAGCAGGTGTTTTTGGTTTACAAAACTTTTTT
>RFKI01000035.1 GCA_003694355.1 Bdellovibrio sp. | reverse complement strand
CCTTAAAGCAGCTCCAAAAACAATCATTTATTCTGACAAAAAAAACAGATGCCACAAAAGAACAAATTGAATTTTCAAAAACCATCGAAATGGAGTTTCATCCTCTGATCCGGGATATTCAACTGGTTTTGGCTGAAAAAAAACTGGAGTATCATCTTGAATACCAAAGTTTAACGCTTTCTGGTGGCTGCTCTCGCATTAAAAACCTTACAGCCTTCTTAACGCAGTCTCTGGATATTCCCTGTCAGCGCCTTCAACACTCCCCCCATTTTCCTCCTCTTAATTTTGAAGCTGATTCTCACCAGGCTCTTGAATGTGCAACAGCCCTGGGCCTGGCTCTGGAAGGCCTTAAAAAAGCCAAAAACCCTCCTGTTAACCTTTTAAAGGGAGACTTGGCAAAAGAAGGAAAAACCTGGCCCTTGTTTTGGGAAAAGTTCTCCTATCTGACTAAAATCAGTGTGGCTCTTTATGTGGCCTTTACGGCTTATGCCATTGCCCGGGATTATTTATCATCCGAGATTCTGGATAAAGTTGAAACCCTGCTAAGGCAACAAGCCAAGTCCATTGCTCACCTACCAGCTTCCAGAGCTAATGAAAGGCATATTTTAAAATTCATCAGAACCAAAAAAAGACAGGAAAAGAACAGAGAATTTATAGAAAAACTTCAGCAAATGCCTTCAGCCCTGGATATTTTAGCTCAAATCTCCTCCTCAACTCCTGTAAATCGATATGGAAAGGTTCAAGTCAAAAAGCTCTCCATCCAGTACGATAAAGTTCATCTGGAGGGCTATGTCAGCTCACAAAGAACATTGAAACAACTCAAAACGGCCTTAAAAACCTTATCAAAAAACAAAAGAATTCAAACACTTTCTCCGAGCTTAGCTAAAGGTGCTCAAGGCATCCCTTTTGCCCTTCAATGGACTTTAAATACAAAGGGGCTTAAACATGAACTTTGAAAGCCTGAAAGACCAGCTTCTGGACCAACTCCAGGATATCCAAACAAGAATCAAGGAGTCCCCTCTTTACAACACTCTTTACGAAAGATATCAGGAACTCTCTTCCGGAACTCAACTGCTACTGATTGGAAGCGGATTGGCTCTGGTGCTCTTTCTCCTACTTTCTATTCCTTTTTCCTATCTCTCTTCTTCTTCTGAAAATATTGAATTCTTTGAATCTAAAAGAGATCTCATTCGTCAACTTCAAAAAGTCGCCTCCATGGGGGGAGGCCGCTTTTCTTTTCAAAACACCATTACCAGTTTTGACCAGTTAAAAGTTCAAATTGAACAACGTCTGCAAGGCATTCCTCTGCTAGATGAACAAAAAAAACCAGTTGAGCCATTAGACATTCAGTCCCTTGGGCTCAAAAAAATGGCCCCTGCCATTGTTTCTCTGGGGGCCCAAATTTCCTTTCAAAACCTGAACCTTAAGGAGTTGATCGCCATTGGTTATGAACTTCAAAACGCATCTCCCAACATTAAACTCCTGGGACTTCAAGTCCACCCTGGCCAGAAAGGAGATCATTACTTCAATGTCACCTTTAAGTTAGCCAGCTTTTCCTTAAAAGAAGAAGGTAAAAACTCCAGCCGGTTTTCCAAAAAACGAAGTAAACGGTGGTAAGGATGTCTGAAGCTTTAAAAAAAATCCTCATTTTTTTAAAAAATCTCGTAAAATACCACAAGCTAAAAATTTTCAGTTTTTTTGTTTTCTTTATGTTTTTCTTCGTCATTCTATTTCCATACAACGATCTTATTGATGTGGTCTCTACCCAAGTCAGTCAACGCACGCAAAATAAAGTTTATATTGATTTTGAAGACCTTCACCTCAAGCTCTTCCCTCTTCCTGGAGTCAACCTCTCTCACATCACCTTAAATGCTCTTGACTACCCTCCTCTTTCTATTGCCTCTTTGTCTGTATATCCCTCCTTAGGCTCTTTACTCACTTTTAAAAAAGGAGCCAAAGCAGAAATTGAAAAGCTCCTTGGTGGTTATTGGAAAGTAGAATGGCAAGAAAGTAAAGGACGTCAAAAACAACAAATTCATGAAGTCAAAACAGAGTTTAAGAAGGTAGCCCTTCGGGCCCTTTTGCAATTTTTCAACTTGCCTGTTTCCGGCTCAGGAACCTTACAAGCTAAGGTCTCTGGCCATATCGACCCGACATTTATACAACCGCCGAAAATGGACATTCTCCTTCAAGGACAAAAAGTTAAAACACACCCTCTTTTTCTGGACAACCCCATGATGGGCGGGATTTCTCTTCCAGGGCTTCAATGGTCTTATATCCTATTAAAAGGGCGTCTTGTTGACTCACAATTGATTATTGAAAAGGCTGAATTGGGTGTGCCCAAGGACCCCATTTTTCTTCGCTTCAAAGGCCGCTTTAATTTGGAAATCAAAAAACAAGGTTCCCATCTCTGGACGCAATGGGGTAGCTATGAAGGTAAAGTGGACCTTCAAATCACCCCTTCTATGGAAAAAGAAATGGTTTTCAGAACTCTTAAAACCCTTTATGGCTCTACCAGACAGCAAACATCAAAAGGCATTCGCTACCTTTTTAAAATCAATGGAAATGGGTTTGCCATGGGAAGCATGCCTAGCGTCAAAAAGGCTTTAAAGTTTTAAGGCCACTGCATCATTCAGAAAAGCCGTTGCCATTTATTTTTAAGCGATGCTACATTTGCTCGGAAACTCAACTCACCATTGATAGGGGGAACTATGTCTGGTGTG
>RFKI01000278.1 GCA_003694355.1 Bdellovibrio sp. | reverse complement strand
TCTCTGCTATTAATTGGAGTGTAGGGACTAACTCTGGTGTGAAATTCTTGCTGGAGACGATGCTGCCTAAGGCATTGAAGGAGCCGACGACAAACCGTGTTTCTTCCCAACTTTCCCACTTTGGAGTGCTTATTATTAGTTGGAGTGTTGGGACTAACTCTGGTGTGAAGTTGCTATTAGAGATGAGATTATCAAGAGAATTGAGGAGGGGTATCTCTACATCCGATTTTGGGGCCTCTTTTAAGATTCTAGCCACTATGAGCTTGATTTCTTCTGTATTGCTTCCCTTAATCTTCTCTTTTATACCTCGTGGGATATCGCCCCATCTGTTTTTGATTATCCCCTCTGCCTCATCTAACTCTTGCTTGGTAAATGCTGGCTTGTTAGCTGCTTTCTTCTTGCCCTCTGTGGATGCCTGCTTTGTAGAGGCCATATGTTGTTAATGTTGAGAGGAGTTTATAACGCTTAATCCTTATCTTGGCTCTCTTCCTTTTTCTTTGCTTTCAGCTCAAGCTTGTATTCCGGGAAAAGGTAGCTCATCGTTGGAGCTATGTTCTTGTAAGCATCTTCGCTCTTCACAACTAGCTTCTTACCATCCCAATCAACATCAACATCCTTGCCAGCGTCAAACTGGTGGAGTATTAGCTCTATCTTGGGCTTCTCTTCTCTTGCGATTTTTTTGACTTCTATATGGAAGAGGAGCTCCTTGCCAGCATAGGGGTGGTTAAAATCAACAGTAACGCGGCCTCCCTCTACTTTCTTAACTATCCCCTTGAATGTCCTGCCTCCGGAATTCATCTCTATGAGCTCTCCTTGGGATGGCTTTTCCTTGAAGTTAGAGGCTGGCAACGTCTTTATTAAGTCGGGGTTCTTTGGGCCATATGCTTCCTCGGGCATTGCCTTTATGTCCCTTACCTCTCCCTCTTTCATGAGAGCTACTTCCCTATCCACTACTGGGAGTATGCTATTAAGACCGTATATGTAGACATCTCCTTCTTCCCTTCCTTCCTCTAATGTTGCTCCGTCCTTATCCTTAATCTCCATCTTAACTAGTAAAAAATCTCCAAAATTTGCCATAATGACACCTTACGATGTTGTCCCTAAAAGTGTTTAAAAGTACTACTGTTAAGGGAGAGTATGTGTTTTAAAGGATATGTTGGAAAATCCCTGCTATGGATGTTAAGAAAATTCTCATATTAGCAGTAACAGTCATATTCTTGGGAGAGATGCTCTACCAACTTTTCATAAGTGCTCCGGCAGCTCCTAAAACAGAGCAAGGGGCTGAGTTGTTCACGGCCATAATGAAGGCAAGGGTCTCTGCAATAGACAGCATACTAACAAAGGACAAAAAGGTAGTAGAAGATCTCAAAAAACTTGGATGTAGCTCCATCAACATAGCTGGAGACTACAGCATAGAGTGCCCAGCCAACATAACATCAGTAGAGGCAAAGAATGCCAACATAAAATACAGGATAGTGATTGAGAATGTGACGACAGTCAGGGGAACAATGCCGGCATACCAAGAGGTCAAAATAGGGTTGCCTTTCAAGGTTAGCATCAACGACAGTGTTGAGCTTAAAGGAACTGTTAGCATACTCAACTCCAGCATAGTGACCATATCACCGACGCAGATATACAGTAGAGTAGCCAATGCAACAGAAAATGCCACAATAGAGAAAGTATATAGGAGGCTCTTCAATTACAGCGTGCCATTTGAAGAGAGGCATCTTTATGATAACTACACAGGAGCTGAGATAAGCGACATAGTGCTAACAACGGCTCCAAGAGAAACGGGCTATGTCAAGAATGTCGGTGTTGGCTACATTGTAGTGGAGGAAAGTATGAACAATAAAACAGAACTCTTACAGGATTTCCCAGATGCGACAATAAGGCCATCCTATATAGAGAGTAGTGAGAAGTTGGACATACCACTCAACTACACGGCAGTTACTGAAGCTCTCCTCAATACATCGCTAGGATTATACAATGCAACACTGCCTGGAGAGCACTACGAAGGAGAGAAAGTTGCTATACATATGAGCATTGAGAAGAGCGGAGATGTCATACTCAACAAGAGCATAAGCATCATAAAGCAGGGCTCTTCTCCTGTTGCGGCATCTTAAGCTCAACAACCTTGGACAAACCAGCCGATTTGGAGACTCCTATGACAACATCTGCCTTGCTTATGACGGGGTCTCTATGGCTTATTATTATGAATTGGCTCTGTGAACTTAAATTCTTGAGGAAGTTGACCATCCTCTCACAGTTGAGCTTGTCTAAGGCAGCATCAACCTCATCAAAAACATAGAAAGGAGATGGCCTAACGGCATTAAG
>RFKI01000277.1 GCA_003694355.1 Bdellovibrio sp. | reverse complement strand
TGTTCAGAGTCGGAGTTAGGTCTTTCCGAGGAAAGTGAGGGGATTTTAATCCTTCCTGCAGAGGCCCCAGTGGGGGAAGAGTTTGCCAAATACTTTCATTATGACGATGTGATTTTTGAAGTAAGTGTGACCCCCAATCGAGCAGATTGTTTGAGTCATTGGGGTTTGGCTCGAGAACTGTCTTGTTTGTTAAACCGTCCTTGTGTCATGCCTGAGATTCAGTTGGAAACCAGAGCTTTTCCCGAAGAAGAACGGGTTAAAGTGGAAGTGGAAGACTTTGAAAGGTGTCCTCGTTATTCAGGTCGACTCGTTAGAAATATAAAAGTGGGCCCTAGCCCTCAGTGGCTTAAACGTCGTTTGGAGTCTGTGGACTTAAAGTCTATTAATAATGTGGTGGACATTACCAATTATGTAATGATGGAGCTGGGGCAACCTTTGCATGCTTTTGATGTGAGAGAGATAAAAGGCCATGTGATCCGAGTGGGTTGTTCTGTTCCTCAAGAAACCTTTGTCACTCTTGATGGTACAGAGATTGAATTAACAGGGAAAGAGCTTATGATTCGGGATGCTGAGCGGCCCCTGGCTTTAGCGGGTGTAGTTGGGGGGTTGCATTCAGGAGTGAAGGATTCCACTACAGAAGTCTTTGTTGAATCGGCCCACTTTACGCCTTCAACAGTGAGAAGGGCCTCTCGCTCTTTTGGAATTGAAACAGATTCGGCCTATCGTTTTTCAAGAGGTACGGATCCTGAAATGGTTGAAGTGGCTCTTCGGCGGGCTTGTGAGCTTTTACAGAAGATTGCGGGTGGAGAAGTGTCAGACACTTTCGAAGACATTTATCCCAACCCTCAAGAGCCTGTGTCCATTGAGGTGCAAGTGCCGCATGTGGAAGAGCGTTTGGGCTACTCGGTTGCAGCAGAGGATTTTTCTCATTGGATGGAGCGTTTAGGGTGTGAAGTGGAAGAGTTTAAGAAGGACAAGCAGCGCCTTCTTGTAAAAACTCCTAGTTATCGATGGGACTTGGAAAGTGAAATTGACTTAGTTGAAGAGTATGCCAGACTTCATGGCTATGAGCATATTCCTGAAACTTTTCCTCCTTTGGAGTTTCCTCCATCAGAGCATGAAAAAAGTTATTTGCACACAAGAAGAGTGGTGGATCTACTCAGTCATAGTGGCTACTTGCAGGCTGTGAACTATCATTTTATAGGAAATAAATTTCAGAGTGAGTTTTTGCTCAAGGGAAAAACTCAAGAGGAATTTCAGTCGCCTCGCTTTACAAGTTTGGGGCTAGGATATCATAGGTCCCCCGTGTTTATAAAAAATCCCTTAAGTGAAGAGCTTAATGTCATGCGTTTAAGTTTGTTGCCAGGATTGTTTAAAAACCTCTTACACAGTTATCGTTATGGGGCTTCTTGGGGACGTCTTTTTGAAGTGGGATTTGTTTTTTCCAATAACCCCATCACTCAAGAACAGCGGTTGGGATTTTTAGCTTGGGGGCATCAGGAAAACCTTTGGGAAAAGAATTTGGACAGACCCGTTGTTTATGATCTAAAAGCTGATGTGGAGACCTTTTTGAGGTATTTGGGAAGCTCTTCTTTTCACTGGAAAGAGATTCGGAAAGAGGATGAGTTGCCTTTTTTACATCCTGGGCAAAGTCGGGTTTTGTTTTATGAGGGCCAGGTGGTCGGGTTAATAGGCTCCCTGCATCCCCAGCTTTTGGAAGAACACAAAATCCGTTCTTCTTGTGCTGTAGCAGAATTTCATTTTGAAAAGATGATGCAAGGTCAACCCCGACGTCCTAAAATCAAGCCGCTTTCTAAATTTCCTCTAGTGGAACGTGATTTGGCTTTTGTCATGCCTGAAAACATGCCTGTAGAGAATGTTTTAAAGGAACTGAAAAGACAAGGGAAAGACATTCTGAAAGAGGCTGTGGTTTTTGATGTTTATCGTGGAAAGGGCATTCCTGAAGGGCAAAAGTCCGTCAGTTTTCGCCTCTTTTATCAAAACGAAAAAGGCACTCTTTCAGACAAGGAATTATTACAATTGCAAGAACAGAGCATTAAGAATGTCAGTGAAAAATTAAATATTTCAGTAAGAACTTAAAAAAGGAGAAAGCCATGTCTCATCCATTAACCCAGCTTTCAGAAGATGAAAAGGCCTTTAAGGAAGCGGTCAGAGAGTTTGCTGAGGGAGAGGTTAAACCTCTTGTTCATGAAATGGATGAAAAAGCTCAAATGAACCCTGACTTGATTAAAAAACTTTTTGAAATGGGTGTGATGGCCATTGAAACGCCGGAAAAATATGGGGGCATTGAAGGCTCTTTTTCTTTAGCCTGTTTAGTTGTGGAGGAGTTTGGGCGTGTTGATGGTTCTGTGAGTGTCATGGTAGATGTTCAAAACACATTGGTTACCAATGCTTTCTTGAAGTGGGGTACTGAGGCTCAAAAAGAAAAATATTTGCCTAAATTGGCTTCAGAGTGGGTGGGGGCCTATGCTCTTAGTGAAAGTTCCAGCGGCTCTGATGCTTTCGCTTTAAAACTTCGCGCTGAGGATAAGGGAGATCATTATGTTTTAAAGGGCCATAAACTTTGGATTACCAATGCCAATGAGGCTCAGGTGTTTTTGGTGTTTGCGAATCTTAACCCTGAAAAGGGCTATAAGGGAATTACTGGCTTTATTGTAGAAAGAGGCTTTGAAGGCTTTAAGGTGGGGAAGAAAGAGGACAAAATGGGGATCCGGGCAAGCTCCACTTGTGAATTGATTTTTGAAGATTGCATTGTTCCTAAAGAGAATTTGTTTGGGGAAGAAGGCAAAGGCTATAAAATTGCTATTGAAACTCTTAATGAAGGACGTATTGGAATTGGAGCCCAAATGTTGGGTATAGCTCAGGGGGCCTATGAGGCGGCTTTAGCCTACACTCAAACAAGAGAGCAGTTTGGAAAACCCATTTCTCAATTTCAAGGGGTTCAATTTCAGCTGGCAGAAATGAGAACAGAGCTTGAAGCGATTCGGTTATTGGTGTACAACGCCGCTCGTCTTAAGGATGCGGGATTGCCTTTTGCTAAGGAAGCGGCTATGGCCAAGCTTTATGCTTCTCAAGGAGCGGAGCGGATTTGTTCTCGTGCTGTGGATCTTTTTGGCGGAAATGGTTTTACTAAGGAATATCCTGTGGAGAAGTTTTATCGAGATGTGAAAATTGGTCAGATCTATGAAGGCACCAGCAATATGCAACTGCAGACCATTGCAAAAATGGAACTTTCTTAAAAGTTACATTAGCCTCTTATAGAGATTGAGCTTTTATAGAGATTTTAAGTATTGAATCAATGTTTGAACAGCTTGGCCGCTTCCGCCCTTTTCTGTATAAGGGCCTGCAGGGGCATCCTTCCAAGCATAGATATCCAGGTGAGCCCAAGGAACCTTTTTTTCAATGAATGTTTCAAGGAATAAGGCGGCTCGTATGGCACCGCCATATCCATCTGCTGCATTCATAAGGTCCGCAAAGGGGGTTTGAAGTTGTTTGCGGTAGCCTTGAAAGAGGGGCATGGGCCAAAGAAGTTCACCCGCTTGGTGGGCGGCTTTTAAAATAGACTTTTCCAAATTTTGAGTATTGGAAAAAAGCCCTGCAATGTCAGCCCCCAGCCCCACTTTAATGGCTCCTGTTAGGGTGGCCACATCAATTAAGGTTTCTGGTTGGGATTCTGAAGCCAAAGTTAAAGCATCA
>RFKI01000276.1 GCA_003694355.1 Bdellovibrio sp. | reverse complement strand
TGCTAAAAGTCATAAAAAAACACTATCAAGCCTCTGAAAAAGTCACTCCCACCTCCTTTTCCAAAGAGATTGTCAAAAAAATGAAAGATAACTGGAAAAAGGCCTTTCATTATGGGAATCAATATGGCTTTCGAAATGCTCAAGTCAGCGTTTTAGCACCCACAGGGACCATTGGCCTACTAATGGACTGTGATACCACGGGCATTGAACCTGACTTTTCTCTTATAAAATACAAGAAACTTGCTGGAGGAGGCTTTTTCAAGATAGTGAACCAATCCGTTCCTTTAGCCTTAAAGGAACTTAAATACTCTGAAGAACAAATCCAAGACATTGTCCAATACATTCAAAAAGAAATGACCATTGAAGGAGCCCCTTATCTTAAGGAAGAACATCTGCCTGTTTTTGACTGTGCTAACAAATGTGGAGAAAAAGGGACTCGTTACATTGCCCCCATTGGGCATCTAAAAATGATGGCCGCCGTTCAGCCCTTTCTTTCAGGAGCTATTTCGAAAACTGTAAACCTTCCTATGGAAACCTCTGTCGATGAAATCAAAGAAATTTACTTTCAAGCCTGGAAAATGGGCTTGAAAGCTGTTGCTCTTTATAGAGATGGATGTAAATATTCACAGCCTCTGAATGCCAAAAAAGATTCCACTACAAACACTAAACCTGTCTCCCAAAAACGCAGCCTTCCGAAAAAACGTTATGGGTTCACTCAAGAGGCTTCTGTGGGCGGACACAAGGTTTTCTTAAGAACAGGAGAATATGAAGACGGTCAACTCGGTGAAGTTTTTATTGATATGCACAAGGAAGGAGCGGCCTTTCGCTCCATGATGAATTGTTTTGCCATAGCTGTTAGCCTAGGACTTCAGCATGGTGTCCCTCTTGAAACCTTTGTAGATAAGTTCACATTCACTCGCTTTGAGCCATCAGGAGTTGTAGACCATCCCAATGTGAAAATGGCCACATCCATTTTAGACTATGTCTTTAAAGTTTTAGGCATGGAGTATCTAGGCCGAACGGAGTACTTGCAAGTGAAACCCTCTATTGACCAAACTAAAGAAGCAAGCGAACTCCTCGTGCTGAAAAATGTCAATCACCGTCAAAAAAACAAGGAGGACCTATCTGCTTTCTTAAAGGAATTTATGGATGACGCCCCTATTTGCAATAACTGCGGACACACAACGGTCCGAAATGCTTCTTGTTACAGGTGCTTAAACTGCGGTACCTCCATGGGATGCAGCTAGGTTTTTTGGCATAAATAATGCAGAACCATAAAGTATGGCTAAGCACTTGATTTTGCTTCTATTTTATCTGCAAAGCCTCACATCTATTGGCTTTGCCGAGTCCCTAGAAATAGGGTTTCAGGGGCGGTTTCGCCTCCATCTTAGAGGAAAGGTTCATTCTCTCCCCATCAAACAACTCAAAGTCACTGAAAATGGAAACCTTTATATCTCTTCTCCTTTTAACCATATTCCTCCTTTAGAAATTCAGATGGACGGTCGCCAGCAAGCCATAGAACTCTTCCAAGAGCTTAAGGATCACAGGCAATGGGAAATTGACGTCTCGAGAAATTTTTATCAAACCAGAGGGATATCCTACTTATGGGCCAGTCTTAAAGATATAAAAATTTATAGAAAAAACGCTTCAGGTAGCCCCGTCATCCTTTTTGATGGAAATTCGATTAAAAAGAAAGAGGTTCTAGTTTATTCCAACAAGAGAGAACTTCTTGGACGTCTTCTTCATTACAAACATTCAATCCAAAACTTTCATGTTTTTTCCATTGAAGTCACCCCTGAACAAGTGATCCAGGTTTTTCTCACTTATAACCCTCGTCTATTCGAGTTCTTTTCAGACATTTTTTCTCAGAACATTCTTTATCCCCTACAACAACGAGAAGAAGCTTTTGTTGGAAATTCCATACAGTCTGTTATTCAAAAATGTCCCAAAATCATTCTTCCACCCATTGAAATCCTTCCAGAAAATCAACAATGGTTAGGTGACATTAAACTCTACCAGGGAACTTTAAGTAAAGAGTTTCCTGTAGCATGCCTCCATTAATTCAACTAAGCCTCTTCTTCCATTTCCTCATCATTTATAGATCCAAGTCCATATTTTTCAACCCGGTATCTCATGGATCGAAATGAAATATTAAGAAGTTTAGCCGCCCGTTTTTTCACTCCATTGGCTGCATGGATAGCCTTGATTAAAAGTTCCTTCTCTATTTGACCTATCACTTTATCTAAATCAATGCCTTCTTCTGTAATTTCAATCTCATGACTAGATGCCATTTTTCTACCTGAAGGCGTTGTCACAAGTGGTGGCAAACTTTCAGGGAGAATAGTTGCTCCACCTTCCAGAGCCACTGTACGCTCAATGATATTTTCCAGCTCTCTCACATTACCCGGATAATCATATTTCTTTAAAATATTCATTGCTTCATCACTGATATCACTAATATTTTTTCCTAATTTTTCATTATATTTCTTTAAGAAATATCTTGCTAATACAGGAATATCTTCCTTTCTTTCTCTGAGAGCTGGCGCATGAATGTTGATTACATTTAACCGGTAGAAAAGATCCTGTCTAAAACTCCCCTCTTCCACCATTTTTTTCAAATCCCTATTGGTTGCGGCAATAATACGAACATTCACTTTTGTATCTTCTACAGCACCCACCCTTCGAATAACTCGCTCTTGAATAGCCCTTAAAAGTTTAACTTGAATACTTAATGGTAACTCTCCCACTTCATCAAGAAAGATCGTACCTCCATCTGCCACCTCAAATAATCCGGCCTTATCAGATACAGCTCCAGTAAAAGATCCCTTTTTGTGCCCAAAAACTTCTGACTCCATCAAAGACTCTGGAATGGCTCCACAATTCACAGGGACAAAGGGTTTATCTTTAAGCGGACCATTAAAGTGAATAGCTTTTGCAATCATTTCTTTTCCTGTTCCGCTTTCTCCTGTGATTAAGATGTTCGTAGGAGCTTGAGAAACTCTTCGAATCAAATCAAAAACTTGATGCATTTTTTCTGAATTTCCAACAAGATTTTGAAAACTGTTTTCAACTTCAAGGACTCTTTTTAAACTGCGATTCTCCACTTCAAGGTTCTTACTTCTTAATGCATTAGCCACATTAATGCGAACTTCATCTATCTTAAAAGGCTTGGTGATGTAATCATAAGCCCCAAGTTTCATCGCTTCAACAGCCGTTTCTGTTGTCCCAAATGCTGTAATCATCATGAATAAGGTATCTGGACTTTGAGATTTAACCTCTTTTAAAAGCTCTATTCCTGTCATATTTGGCATTTGCAAATCCGAGATCACCATATCAAAGCTTTTTTTCTTGAATAAGTCTAAAGCCTTTTGGCCATCTTCGGCACAGGTCACTTCATAACCTTCCTTAGAGAGCATAATATCCAAAAACTCTCTGATAGACTCTTCATCATCAACAACTAAAATTTTTGCTTTCATAGCTACCTCTCCAGTTAAATATTTCCTATTTTTTTCTTGTCTAAAAAGTCATGAGCCACTGGAAATTCTATAGAGAAAACCGTCCCCACGCCCTTTTCACTATCTACAATAACTTGAGCTTCATGCATATCCAGAATCTTATGAGTGATGGCAAGTCCCAGACCTGTCCCTTTAGGCTTTGTGGTATGAAAAGGTTCAAATATTTTGGCCTTCTCTTCTTCACTCATTCCCAGACCATTGTCTTTAATAGAAACAACAACCTTATCTCCAGCATCATATGTTTGAACGACTAACTCTGGATTCGTCTCTTTTTCCATGGCCTGATAAGAGTTGATAACAATATTTAAAAGCGCCTGCTTTAATTTATCATAATGGGCTAAAATCGGCCTTTTCGCATTCAACATTCGTTTTTGCTGCACATCTTTTCTAAGCCCCGTATGAACTTTGACCATATCCAAAACTTCTTCAAGCAAATGGTTAAGGTCAACGATTTGATCTATCTTAACCTCTGGGCGAACGAACTCTAAAAACTCTGAGATCAACCCATTGAGCCGATCAATTTCTCGCAAAACAATGTCAAAAAGCCTTTGATTTTCCATAGACTCTTTAGGAAGAGTATCCCTTAGCATTTGGATACTCCCACTCATACTAGCCAAAGGGTTCCTGATTTCATGAGCAATTCCTGCGGCCAGTTGTCCTACAGCAGCCAATTTTTCCTTTTGTTTCAAACTTTCCTCTAACTGTTTTAATTCAGTTAAATCCTGCATCATCAAGACAGCTCCCAATATTCCCCTCTCTGGATCCTTTAACGGTGAAACCACAAACTCCAGAACTTGCCTATATCCACTTTCATTCTTATAAATGACCTCATATCTCTTGATAGGGTGAGCCCCCTCTAGAAACATATCTGTTTTTACTTTTTCATCCACTTCGAGAATTAAGTTTTTCAAAGGTTTTCCTCTCAATGACTTCACATTAAAAATACGAAGAGCTGCTGGGTTTGCATGGGTGATATACCGATTGCGGTCAATAGTCATCAATCCAGTCCCTACATTTTCCACAATCATTTGATTAAATTTTTTAAGAACTTCTACATTTCTTTCTTGGCTTTTTACTTCTTCATCAAGTCCTTGAATTTGTGTTTTAATGTGTCCACTTAACCATCCCACAGCAAAAAAAGAAACACTGTTTAAGATAAAAGAAATTTGCTTTTGTGCATTTAAATCATTCACATCCAAAATAAAAACACTAGCCAACAAATAGGATGCCCATAATGCTATCCAGAAGGCCCTTTTTTTCCCCATCTGAAGACCAGTAAGAAAAATATTTAAAAACAAAAGAAAAATAAACACAGGACGATAAGCTATAAAATAATACAGAAATCCCACATAAACGATAGAATCTATCAAGAGTAAACTAAAAATTCCTGTTTCTTTTTTTAAATCAGATAACGTCGGCAACGAAACAAATATAAGATGAGATAAAAAATCAAAAAACAACAAAAGGTATAAGTTTCTTAGAATGTAAAAATTAATAAAATAAGAATCAAGAATCTGCCCCAATACTAAGAATAAAAAACATAAGAAAAGCCCTACAACTTGCAGGCCATAGAAAAACTGTTTTTGTCCTTCTAAATTAATCGTTTTTTTTACTTTAGGTAATTCAATAACTGACATGGTCCCCTTATCCAAAAGCTGAAGCCATTTGAAAAATAGGCAAATACATTGACAAAACAAGAACAGCAATAATACCACCTAAGAAAATCATCATCAGAGGTTCAATTAAACTCGTAAGTGTATCTGCTGTGACCTCAACTTCGTCTTCATAGAAGTCTGCAATTTTCTGAAGCATAACATCTAAATTACCAGTTTGCTCTCCGATAAAAATCATCTGAGTAACCATTTGAGGAATATACTTGTTCGTCTTTAATGGATCGACCAATGAACGTCCTTTACTCACAAACTCTTTTGACCTTAATATGGAGCTTTCTATAACAAAGTTACCTGCCGTTGAAGCCGCAATATCTAAAGCTTCAACAATTCGAACCCCTGCCTGAAGCATAGTTGCTAAAGTTCGAGAAAATCTGGCTAATGAACCCTTTTGAACTAAAACACCAAAAATAGGAGATCTAATAAGTAACTTATCAATAGCTCTTTTTCCGCCAGGAGTTTGATAGTAAGTCTTTATTCCAAAGATAGACATAATAAAACCTAACAAATAATAATACCAATTAGCCTTAAAGTTTTCACTGAGATCAATCACGGCTTGAGTTAACGCCGGAAGATCTAAATTATTCTGCTCAAACATATTGACAAAACTGGGAATAACAAAAGTTAAAATCAGAGCAATGATAACAAAGGCAACCACTAAAACAATAGCTGGATACATCAAAGCACCACGAATTCGACTCTTAATTTTCACAGATTTTTCAATATATTCAGCAAGTCGAGCCAAAATAACATCTAACACACCACCTTCTTCTCCGGCTCTCACTAGATTCACATACATTCTATCAAAAATCTTGGGATGGTAAGACATAGCATCAGCCAAACGACCTCCACTATTAACTCTATCCAATATGTCTGATATGGCTTCATTAAGAACAGTTCCTCGACCTTGCCCTGCCATGGCCTCCAATCCTTGGACAATGGGAACCCCTGCACTCACTAGTACAGAAAATTGCCTTGTAAAAATTTGAAGCTCCTTTGGCTTAACTCTCCTTCTAAAAAGAGAAGTGCCTCCTTCTGTTTTCTTTTTAGTAAATGCTTGAAATCTTTTTTGTGCCCGTCCCACCTTTAATGGAATCAGTTTTTCAGCGCGAATTTTCAAACGAGCTTCTGCTTCGGAGTCCGCTTTGACTTTACCCTTAATAATTTTTCCAGCCAAAGTTTTCGCTTCAAAGTTAAATAGCTCCATCTTTGCCCTCTATATGCCAGCTTTTTTTAAAAGTGCATCTAATTCCTCAGGGTCAGGAGACTCTGAAAAAGCCTCTTTTAAATCTATGCGTCTTTTTAAAATAAGATTAAGTAAGGCTTGGTTCATCGTAATCATTCCAGATTTGGCTTGCCCCATCTGCATCATTCCCTGAATTTGATGTAATTTATTCTCACGAATCAAATTACGTATGGCAGGAGACAATAAAAGAACCTCTACAGCCGCCACCATTCCTTGACCATCTCTTCTTCTCAAGAGGCGCTGACTAAGCACTGCATTGAGAACAAAGCTCAATTGAGCTCTAATTCGATCTTGTCCATCTCCAGGAAAAACACTCACTATTCTGGAAATTGTCTGTATAGCTGAATTTGTATGGAGTGTAGCAAAAACAAGGTGTCCTGTTTCTGCCAAAATAAGAGCTGTTTCAATCGTCTCAACATCTCGAAGCTCTCCGAGGAAACAGACATCAGGATCCTGTCTTAAAACATATTTTAAGGCATTTTTATAAGAGTTAGTGTCCCTTCCAACTTCCCTTTGGTTTACTATACTCTTTTCATGAGCAAACAAATACTCTATAGGGTCTTCCAGAGTAATAATATGAGCTTTTCTCGATTTATTGATTTCATTAATAATAGAGGCAATCGTAGTTGTTTTTCCACTGCCCGTTGGCCCTGTTACAAGCACAAGACCATGAGGAAAATGAGAAATTTCTCCAACAGACGTAGGGAGTCCCAAAGAAGATAAGCTGGGTATTTCTAATGGAATTCTCCTAAAAACTCCAGAAATAGCTCCCCTTTGAAAAAATAGATTCACACGAAAACGAGCAATTCCTTTTAAGCTAAAACTAAAATCCATCTCTTTATTCTGTTCAAAAAGACTCCTTTGATCATCTGTTAAAACAGAATAACATAAATCTCTAACCTCCAAAGGCTGTAAAGGCTCTCCTTTTATACGAACAATTCTTCCGTTAATCCTCATAGCAGGAGGACTTCCAACAACTAAATGCAAATCGGTGGCATTCTGATTCACTGTTGCTTTTAAAAGTTGTTGTAAACTAATCAATGTTCCTCATCTCCTATTGTGGAGTTCAAAACTTCTTCAACAGTTGTAATACCTCGCTTTAATTTTAAAAGCGCATTCCTTCTCAAGGTGATTAAGTGATCTTTTTCTACAGCATGTCTTTTTAAATCTTGGGGAGAGAAATTTTTGAAAATTCCTTCTTTAATCGCTGAAGTTACTTTCATCACTTCAAAAACAGCAATTCGACCCTTAAGACCTGTATGATCACATTGTTCACATCCCAAGCCTTTTTTAAGGTTCTTAAACTCGTGAAGCTCTTCCTCCTTAACTCCCAAATTCAACAGAACATCATCAGAAACATGATGGTCATCCTTACATTTTTCACAAATGGTCTTTATCAACCTCTGAGCCACAATAAGACTTGTTGCCTCTGCCACCATGTAATTGGGAACCCCCATATCAATAAGTCGAGTCACCGTAGAGGCAGCATCATTAGTATGTAAAGTAGAAATCACTAAATGTCCCGTTGAGGCTGCTTTATAAGCAATATTTGCCGTTTCTAAATCTCTAATCTCTCCCACCATAATCACCTCAGGGTCCTGCCTTAAAAAGGCTCTCAGAGCTTCTGGAAAACCAAATCCTATTTCTGGATTAACCTGAATTTGATTAATGCCATCGATATTAAACTCTATAGGATCCTCTGCAGTTTGAATATTCTTTTCTGGAGTGTTCAATTCACCAATGGCTGAGTAAATAGTTGTGGTTTTTCCACTTCCAGTTGGCCCGGTTACCAAAATCAACCCCTGAGGCTTTCTTAAGGCCTCTTGAAACTTCTCCAACTCCTCATCTTCCATCCCAAGGTTATGTAAGTCTGTTTGTAAATTTGTTTTATCCAAAATCCTCAAAACCACCTTTTCTCCAAAAAGAGTTGGAACCGTGCTCACTCGGAAGTCTACCTCTTTTCCGCTTTTTAATTTCACCTTCAAACGCCCATCTTGAGGGCGCCTTCTTTCCGCTATATCTAATTTACTTAAAACCTTAATCCGACTAATAATGGCCTGTGATGCCAGCTGAGGTGGCTGTATTTTTTCTTTTAAACGCCCATCTATACGAAATCGAATGCGAAATCTTTTTTCATAAGGCTCTATATGAATGTCAGAAGCCCCTGACTTGATGGCTTCTGACAACATAGCATTCACAAAAACAATAATTGGGTCTTCTTCAGATTGCTTTTCATCAATAATAACTTCATCACTACTTTTTTCTTCCCCTCCAGTAAAACGAATAAGATCTTCTTCTGAAAGTCCTGAGATCACCTCAGACATTTTTGAAGAATTCCCTGATGAAGATAAAGAAAAGACTTCTTTAAGCTTGTTCCTGATTTCCATCTCACCAGCAATCACAACCTCTACCTTATGTCGAGTTAATAACATCAAATCTTCTTTAATCTGCAAGTTTGATGGATCTGAAAAAGCTACGACTAAATTTCTTCCACTTTTCTGAATAGGTAAAACAAGATTTTTCTTGCAAAATTCAGGAGGAACCAAGCTTAAAGCCTCAGGATCGATATCAAAAGCAGACAGATCAATGGAAGGTAAATTGTATTGCTGACTTATAAATTGAACAATTTCGTTTTCTTTAAGAAACCCCAAAGCAACAAGAGCAGAAGTTAAATTAAGCCCTGTTTTCTTTTGTTCCTCTTTGGCCCTTTCCAGCTGATGAATATCAATAAGGCTTTCCCTAACAAGAAGTTCTCCTAAAGCTTTCTTTGCCACTGAAGATCAATCTCCTTTTCTTAGTACTTTAAATAGATTAACCTGCAGTGACGTTTTTTGTAACTGGGCCTTGGTCTGTATTTTGAAAACAAAGTGCTCTTTCGCCATTTCTCATCAGAAAACTCTTTATCCAAAGGGCTCTTTAATCTCTTTAAATTACTTAATCTGAGCCAAAAGCCTCTTTTTGTATTCTTCTATATCAAAAGACTTATTAAAAACATGAGTCACCCAAGCCTTATCTGTTTCTGCCACAATATCATACCCCGAAATAGTATGAGCTCCCACAGCCTGCGCCTCTTCTATGAGCTTGGAAGGGTTTGGGTGCAATTCAAAATCAATCACAATACCTGGTCTTTTAAGAAAGTTAAGGTAATAAAGCTCATTTAAAATGTCATTCTCTTGAGAAAAAGGTGTTGTATTCACCGCGACTCCATGCACCCCTCTTAAGTCAATTAAACGCTCCTTAGGAATAAATTCAAAGTCCACAGAGAAAAAATGTTTTTTTAAATGGCAAATCAGCTCATTCGCTTGTTCCCTGAACTGATTAGAAATTTTTATGCTTTTTATTCCTGCTTGGATCAAGGCCACACAAATAACACGAGCTGCAGTTCCCGCACCCACAACCAATGCTGCCGCATCCAAATCAAGATAAACTCCCTTTTTAGATAAGCAAGACTGAACTCCTGATAAAAGAAAAATATGAGGCCACCATTTCTGGTTTAAAAAGTGAAGCGTATCTGTGGCACCAATGAGTTCCGACTGAGCTGTCCAATACTCCAATTCCTGAAAAACAAAAGTTCCCAACCCTTGTCCAATACGAATGCAATCAAATTCTTTCTTGGCCTGCTTTAAATCATCCTCTAAAGTTGCAGGAGTGGATTCCACAAAGCTCACCTCATTGCGACAACCCACTTCATTTAAAAACTGACTGAGAGTTTCAAATCTCTCCTGCGAATTATAAAGAGCTAGCTCCACCCATTTCATTCTAAATCCTTATTACCTGCCCTTTATAAAATTGATAAACAGAACCCACAAAAGTGGTTTGAATCCCATTTATAATGATTCCCCCTCCATCTTCACAGGCATAAATGGGCCGATGACTGAGATGAGAATACATGAGCATGGCTTCTTTCATTTTATAAGAATGAGGATTATAGTGCGGTAAAAACTCAAAAGGCACAGCTCCTAAAGCTGTTAATCGTTTCAACTTAACAAAGTTTTCATCTTCATCATAAGGAGGAAAAGCCGCTAACTCAATATGAGGTGTTAAAATCAAAGCCCCAGCACTTAACCCAGCTATTACCTTTCCTCGATAAAGCAGCTCCTTTAAAACTTTAAAAACACCTGACTGTTTTAAATGTTTTAAAAAGTAAAAAGTGTTTCCTCCCGCTAAATAAACTCCATTACACCTTAACAGCCTTTTTTTTTGCTCCTGAGACACCTTATCATCCACAGGAAGGCACCAAAAATGAGTGGCACCAAAAGCCCGATAACGTCTTACAAACCTCTTAAAAAAAACAGAAGACCCTTCCTTGCAATAAGGAATATAAACAAGTTCTGTTTTCTTCTTTCCTAAGGCCATATTCACAAAAGCTCTATGGAGAACAGCATTGGTTCTTTGCTGCCCCCCTGAATACAACACTAGCTTCTGTGAAGCCATGACATATGTGCCTTTTTAACTTAGAAGTCCAAAGAAAGTTCTAGCATCACTCTTCGACTTTCTTTAGGCGCACTTAAAGTGCTTACCTCTTCTCCCCATGTGGCTAGATCAATTTGAAAAAGGGCCAATTTAGCTCCAACACCTAAAGTCCAATATCCTTGATTGATCCCTGCGCTCCAATATCCCTTCCACCAGGAGGCCATCTTCCAAAAAAATTCAGCCCCCATATGTAAACCCTTTTTAACATCCCAGTTTTCATGCAAAATATCACGAATATCAAAAGAGAAGTGAGGATCAAAAACCCAAAAGTCTGGCAAGTCCCAAACGGAACCCAAATCAATCCGCCTTTGCAATCGAGGAGGCTTATCTGAGTTCTCACTAATTAAATTCAAGTTAACAGGGTAGCCATAATCTCCAACATTGCGAATGACAAAAGCAAACGTTGGCTTAACGTATTGAAACCACTTTAGGAAACCTTTTTCAGGAATAGGAGGTGTATAAAGAGCCCCTAAATCAAAATCCAAGGTCATACCCTCTGTTGCTCGCTTTAGGTCAAAAAAATTAGAGTTTGAAGCCAAAGTTCCTGCATCCACAGAATCACTAAAATGAATCCGATTAATCACCTTCCCTGTAATTCCCACAGATAAATGATGGCCTTCTCCTAGCCATTTTACATCTCTGGCATAACTATAAGAGATCGTTGTATCTTGTCTGACATTCACATTCACTTGTGGTCCAACAAATTGATGCATGCCAATATCTGAAGAGAAATCTACAGGGATCACCGCAATTCCCCAATGAGGTCTGACCCAAACTCCTCCTAAACTCAATCGAGCGTTATATTGATTGCCATAATTGGCTTCAATGAGATCAAAAACAGCCTGAACATTGTTAGAATTAGAGGCATTGGTCAAATCACTTACAAATGAAGGGTAACTGGTATCGCCTCCACCTTTAAGAAACAGGTGGAATTGACCGTCTTTTCTTCTTGCCAAAGCAGCAGGATTGTAAAAAATAGCACTATAATCATCCGCAATAGCAGTAAAAGCATTTCCCATTCCAAGAGCTCGCGTATTCACAAACTCCTGATGGATGCTAAAATCAACAACCTCTTGAGCTAAAGAGACAGAGACAGAGACAGAGACAAACAAACACGTCAATAAAAAACTGATCCATTTCATTCTTAACTTCCTCCTCTTATTAAGATAAAATTTTAATGAAAATTTCTCATCTAGGGAAACATTTTTATGAAGTTACTTTTTTTCCTACTTCTTTTAACGCCCCTCACCTTAACTCAACTTCTAGCCAGCCCATTAAAACACAACACTGACTCCTCCCCCCAAAATACATCCTATGAAGACAAACTTGGCGTCACCCTATCCCTTCCATCAGAAAAAAAAGAAAGTAATCATAAGCCTCTTCAATACTACCCCTACCTTCATGCTTTTACGCCTTTAGTTGGGGGCATTATAGATATTAAAAACATTCAGAACACCAAAGAAATCATCTGGACCCTTGGGTTTTCCTATTTGTTTAAAAAATATTATTCTCCCAAATGGGAAGTTTTAATGGAAATTTCCAGCAATAGCCTAGCCTTTCTACATCTTTCAAAAAGATGGATATGGAATGAAAAACTTGGCTTTCGTCCCTATATAAAATTAGGAGCGCTCTCAAAAGTATTGCCTCAGGGAGGACTAGCTAGCTTTTCTGACTTCAAAAATTACTTTTTGGAGTGCAGTCTTGGAATGGAGGATCTTGTAACAACAGCCTGGAGCTTTCGCCTGGAAAGCAACCTTGCCATAAGCTCCCAAAACCTTTATTTTTTCTTAAAAATGGGATATTCATGGGGCCTTAAATAGCTTTTCTAACTCCCTCAAAACCATAAGAGTGTTCTTTCGAAGCGCTTTAAAGTCTCCCGTGTTGTCTATAACATATTTTGTTTTTAAAATTTTATCCTCCAGTCTCATTTGATTCTGTATTCTTTGTAAAGCCTCCTGCTCACTAAACCCCTTTTTTTTAAGTCTCTCGATTTGTTGATCTTTCTTGGCATAAACCACTAGAATAGCTTCAAACAAAGGCTCCATTTTCTTTTCAAATAAGAGCGGAACATCATAGAACGCCCAGAAAACGCCTTGCTGTTCGAGTTTCTTTTTCTCTAATTCTCTCAACTCTTCAATTTTAGGATGTAAAATACTTTCCAATAAAGCCTTTTTCTGAGGTGAAGTAAAAACTTCTTGTCCCAGTTTACGTCTGTCAATCTCACCGTTTTTATCTAAAATATCGGATCCAAAAGCTTCACACACTTCCTTATATCCGAGAGATCCTGGCCTTACGACCTGTCGAGCCAATAAGTCCGCATCTATAACTGAGACACCTTCTTCTCTTAAAATTTGCGCTACAGTGCTTTTTCCTGAAGCAATTCCACCAGTTAATCCAATCCACAACACAACAGGACCTCCTTAACCTTTCTTTGATGTATCTTAGAAAAAAAAACAAAGCAATCCCAAAAACCTAATGGTTTTCAACAAATAGGCCGATAATTTTCACGGGAGAGAGTGTGAAAAAGATCGAGCAATTCGGCAAATACATTTTATTGGAAAAACTCGCCATGGGAGGCATGGCTGAGGTTTTTCTTGCTCGTACCGTTGGAACCCACGGAATCGGCAAGTTTTTTGCCCTTAAAAGAATATTGCCTCAATACTCTGACAATGCAGAATTTAAAAAAATGTTTCAAGAAGAAGCTAAAATTGCGATCAATCTCTCTCACAGTAACATTGTCTCCATTTATGAATTTGGCACTCACAATGGTCAACTTTACCTGGCCATGGACTATGTAGAAGGCCGTAACCTTCGACAAATCCTTAATAAAATGAAATCTTCTCGCTCTTACTTCTCTCTTCCACAAACTTTATATATCATTAAAGAAGTGGCCGCCGGTCTAGATCATGCCCATCGGTGCAATGGCCCAGATGGCACTCCTCTTAATATCACTCACCGAGATATCAGCCCCCATAACATCATGATCAGTTTCGAGGGAGAAGTGAAAGTTGTGGATTTTGGAATTGCAAAAGCAGAAAACCAAATAGAACACACGAAAGCTGGAACCATTAAAGGTAAATTTGGTTATATGAGTCCAGAACAAGCAGAAGGGCAAACCATTGACCTTAGAACAGATATATTCTCCCTGGGTATCATTCTTTGGGAACTGATCGCTAAAACACGTCTTTTTATTGCAAAAAATGAAATGAGCACTTTAAAAAAAATCAGAAATTGTCAAATACCTAGCCTCAGGAAATATGATCCCGACATTGACCCTGAACTTGAGCGCATTGTTATGAAAGCACTTGCAAGAGATAGAAACCTTCGTTATCAAACAGCAGCTGCTCTTTACAGAGATTTAAATAAGTTTCTTAATAAAAAATACCCTGAATTCTCTCCCCAAGATTTCGCTGTTTATATTAAAACTTTATACTCTAAAGAGATTCTTGAAACTAAAAAACGGCTAGCTAAATATGCAAAACTCCCTCTCCCTCAAGAAAGTCAGGAACAACAGGTTTCTTTCTCTAGTTTAAAAACACAAGAAGAGCCAGCCAGTCAAAACGATATTAATCTTTTTACAGTCAGTAAAAGCTTCTCCTCTGAACAGTTAACAACCAATAACTCTCAAAATGCTCTCGAAGAAAGTCTTTTTTCAGAATCCGAAATCCCTGCTTCTTCCCGAAAAGTCTTAGATGATGAAGCCATTGAGTTGCTTAAAGAGCAAAGAACCATTCAAATTCCACAAAAGGATCCTATTCTTGCTACAACTAAAGTCATTCAGATGGAAGAATCTTCTTTTAACTCTCATCCCCGTAAAGATATTTTTATCACCTCGAAATCCAGACAAAGAAAAGGAACCTTTTTACTCCATCTGATAAGCTTTATTTTATTTATGGGAAGCCTTATAGCCTCCTATGCTCTTGTGATTCAGGAATTCCCTGAAAAAACTCAAGTTCTTCGAACAAAAATAGAATCTTTCTTTCCCGCAATAAAACCCATTCATCAACGGCTCGTCAAACAAATTTCACCAGATCGCCTAATCACTAAAGAGAAAAAATCCTTTTCCTCCAAAATCATTGATAAACAACCGATAAAAGAGTTTATCCCTATCAGTATAAATAGTGTTCCTTCTGGAGCTGAAATCTATATCAATGATGTTAGCACAAATAAAATAACTCCCAGTCGCGTTCTTGTTCCATCCAATGAAAC
>RFKI01000275.1 GCA_003694355.1 Bdellovibrio sp. | reverse complement strand
TTATTAATGTTTGTGTTAATTATCTGCACGTTTTTTGCCTTTGCAGAGCAAAACATTGCTGTTGGCAATATTGGGAGTTTTCATATTCCAGTAACTAAAATTAATAAAATTAACATTACAAACAAAAACAAAATTAGTAACATAAATCAAACAGCAGATACCAAGGTAAACGAAACAAATAGTACAAACAATGAGAGCAAGCTTAAAACAATAGAACAAAGTGATACAAATAAGGTAAACAACGATTTCACAAATGTTAATCCTGATGGAGAAATTGCAATACCAATTCCCGACATTAAAAAGAATTTCCCCCCAAAAATATTAAAGTTGCCAATTATACGCTTAAACAATTTCATTCCTGAGTTTAAGTTGAACCTTTCCCAATATGTAAAGGATAAAAACAACAAACCTTCTGAGCTAAAATGGAAGATTGAGGCAAACGAAAATGTTAATGTTGAAATAAAGGATGAGATTGCTTATTTTTCTGTTTCACCAACTTACCAATATGTTGCAGAATGGGTTAAGCTAAGAGTCACAGACCCTTTCGGAGCATCCGACTCATCAGACATTCGTGTTACTTATATTAACATAACAAACACAACACCCCCTTCTCAAGGCATGCCAGAAACTTACCTTTATCAGGATAGTGCCTATGAGGAAGGCAGAGCAACTGCTGGAAGCAGATCAGTGTTCACATACCATTTAAAGGCTGGCTGGAACTTGATTTCATTAGCATTAATCCCTGACAATCATCATGTTGAACAGTTATTCTCATCTCTGGATGGGTTTTATACTGCAGTGTATGCTTTCGCATATAATCGCTACCAAAATGAATGGAAAATTTACATTCCAGGAGCTCCCTCTGATATCAACACTCTTGACTGGGTGGATGAGTCAATGGGAATATGGATTTACATGACAGAAGACCATGATTTTGTACTTAACGGCAATACAATACTTAACACAGAAATAAAATTGGGGGATGGATGGAATCTTATTAGTTTTCCAAGCAATGTTAATCTTAGTTTTAATGATACTTTAAGAGTACTTAATGAGACTTTTGATTTAGTGTATGAATATGACCCAACTTATCCTCCAGATTATTGGCGCGTTTATAATAAGTATTGGCCGGAAATACTTAATGATTTAAACACTTTGCAAGCAGGCTTTGGTTATTGGGTGCACACGAATTACCCTATGACATGGGAATATGACTCTTCTGAGCAGAAATACAAACTTCTTGAGGTTGACAATAACCAACAGTATAATAACAAGTCATTTGTTTATATGGACTCTCAGCTTTTAGCTCAAGTAGACAAAGATGGTAACATATTTTATTATCATACAGACTATTTGGGTAGTGGCAGAATTATGACAAACTCAAGCGGAGATATTATTTGGACACAAACAAATTATCCTTTCGGAGGGCAAGTCAAAGGAACAGGTCAAGGCAACAGTTTCAAATTCTCAGGAAGAGAGTATGATTATACAACAAAACTTTACGATTTTGGTAGTCGCTATCTTGATCCTGAAATTGGGAGATTTATATCAGCAGATGATCACAATGGGAAAATTGAGAATCCTCAAACACTAAACAGGTACGTTTATTCTGGCAATAATCCGTTAAAATACGTTGATCCATCAGGAAACCAATTCAACCCTTTTTGGGTAGAGTTGTATTTTAAAACAATAAATTGGTTGCGAGAAACAAAAACAAGCACATTTTTTGTAACAAAAAACCTTGAGAGAGCAGGCAAGATAAACAGAGTCCAGCGCGTGCTTGTTGATGAGTGTGTAAATGCTGCGTGCACAAACGCTGAAAACATGCTTACAGGAAACGTTGATGTCCAAGATGTCAAAGTCGGACCAGCGGCTGGAGTTGGGAGTGATAATTTGCTGGTTGGTGCAGATGTCAAGATTACTTATGGTCTCCTCTCTGGAGGAGTTGATGGGAGTATTGGCGGAGGCGTAGCAGGAGCTCAAGCAAGTATTGGAGGAGGTTATTCTCCAGGAGAGGGGTGGCACGGAGGAGTTTCCGCAGGTCTCAGTAATGGTTTCTTAGGGATGAGCAGCAACGGCGAGTCTATCTCCCTGGAAGTGACTCCTGGCGTTCAGATTCCAGGAGTGTGTGAAGTGGGTATTTGCGTTGGTGTTGATATTGTAACACCTCCTGTTGAGCCAGTTCATAATCTTGAACCTTTATGGTGGACGAGGCCGTCGCCAGACCTTTATTATGGCTTTTTATTCCCACAGCTACCACAAGCACCACAGTCATCAGGACAATAACAATTTTTAGGTGAGAAAGATGAACAAACTTGAAAGGATATGTTTGCTTGGTGCCATGAGTGCCTTTATGTTAGCTTTTACTGGGGGGTGCTCTGAAGCAAATAATAACTTAGAAAGAAAGAACGAGCAATTATCATCAGCAAGAAAGGTAACACAAGAAGATTCTTCCGTTTTCTTTCACAAAAGAGGTCTTAGCTCTTTGCGCATGAGAACCTATTCAAGCATTGAGCAAGCAATAGATGATTTTGAGAGGGCAAGAGAAGGTTATGAGAGAAATGAAAATTATACTGGTTTGGTGGGAGTTAATGCATCACTTGGCACAGCTTATTTTATGATTGGTAAGTATCAAGAGGCGATTAGTCCATTAAAGTTGGCACTTGAGATAAATGAGGAAAAAGGATTTCATTTTGACACACAGCCCGACAAGGAAATGCACCTTGTGAGACTTTATTTAGGAATATCCTACTTCAAAACAGGCGATTTTGAGAATGCGTTTAACACGTTTTATACGGCAAATTTGTTCTATCCAGAAAACAAAGAAATATTGGCTTGGTATAGCAAGGCGGCTCGGAGCTTTATAAAAGAGTTAAAAACACAGATTAATGGAGAATCAGATTCTGCCAAGCTAGAAATATTACATGCAAAGTTAGGAGACGCTTACCTAAAAGCAGGCGAGCTTAAGCTAGCTAACCAACAAGCCCTCTTAATACAGAAGTTAAACCCAAACTCAGTTGATGCTCTCCGATTGCTCGGCCAAATTTCTTTTGAGCAAAGAGATTGGAATAATGCCAAGCATTACTTCCAACAAATACTTGAGTCTGGCCCTGACGAGCACGCATACCACGAATTGGGCGCTGCTTACTTAAACTCAGGCGACTTAAATAAAGCACTTGTTGTTCTTGAGGAAGGAATAAACTTATTCCCAAACAGTCCGAGAATGAATTTTGTTCTTGGTTTAGCTTATGATAGGGCAGGAAGAAGAGATGATGCTACAAGATGTTTTGAGATAGCCTGCTCAACGATGCCAGAGAGGAGGGAATATTGCAATCCTCCTAGGATAGGAGGGCATAAAAAATGAAGAAAGTATTATTTATTGTTTTAATTATAACACTCTTCGGTCCTAACGCAATTGCTGCAAAAGAAGGTTTCAAGTTTAATTACCAAGATATTAATGAGGGTGTTAGCCTTCACACAGGGGATTTCCAATTTGAATACCCTTTGATGACAATTCCTGGAAGAGGCGGCTTAGATTATGACCTTAAATTAAGATACAAAGCAGGCATAAACACAAAACAGGAAGCCAGCTGGATAGGATTAGGATGGGATTTAAGCGTTGAAAAAATAACAAGAACGCATATTAACATTCCTGATGATTATTGTGGTGGTTGTTTGAATGAACCAATCAATTTTAGGATTTACCACAGACTGGATTCTAACCACCCAGCATATATTAGTGTAATTATGAATGCTCTTGGGGAGAATGCTGCCTCTCTAGCAAATCCAATTAGCTTGCCTTTGGTAGCCTATGGTGTTGTTGAAAGGATCACAAGTGAGGAGAACCAAATGAGGATTAATTGTAATGGTTGGTGTGATTTGCATGTTAATGGATTCAAGTGGTACAATGTTGATCAGCAAGGATTAACTAGTCCTAAGACAGGAAACCAAAACGAATCAATTAATAATAGCAGTCTTTATTCTACTGAAAGAATGAATAATAATTCTGTGCAGAGCAAGAATAGCTTATTAACAACAGGCCCTTATTACGCGTTTGATATTAATAATCCTGACATTTATACTGTTTCTGGTAATTACTTATCAAATCAAATTATCATAAGCAATTATCCTGGCCAAGAAACAACACCCTATTTCCATTTAAAAAAATCTGAAGGTCATGCCACTGACCAAGTTAACATGGACCTCTGCCAAGGAAACCCGGCAAGGTGCCAGGACGCTGTTTTTATTGATTATATAACAAATGAAACAGATCACACGTTCAGTGAGATAAGAATAACTGTTAAGGACGGAACAACATACAGGTTTAAGCCAACACAAAAATTCAAGAACCCAGGAACACCAAATTATGCTTATAGGGTTAAGAAGACAGTGGATCCGAGTTCAACTTGTGATTTTAGTGGGAGCGATTACACAGAAATCCAATACTTAAAAGATTTTGCGTATGAATTTGGCATATCAGAGATTTTGGGACCTAATTATTTTGACAGCAACCAGAATGGATACGCAGATGATGGTGATGAAGGAAACTGGATAAAGTTCAACTACACAACATGGGTTTCTGACTTCAAAAAAGTAAACCCCTATGATGGAACCTGCATAGAAGGGCCTGACGGCAGGCAGGTTTACACTGAGGCTTACCATGAAATGAGCTACTTAAACAGGATTGAAACGCCAACTCACTATGCTGAATTCATTGTTGCATTTGACAGGACAGACAGCAGAGAATATGGTGGAACGAGGCATCCTCCAAGGCTCTCGGAGATAAGGCTATACTCAAAAGCAGATCCCTCCACAGTTTTAGAGAGCCAAGTCTTCGCCCAGAACTACTTTTTAATGCCTGGGACACCTGACTCAGAAGAAGGAAGGCTCACATTAGTTAATGTTACAAAGAAAGGTTATGGTGGCTTATCTTCACAACCCCCCATACAGTTCAATTATGGGGGTGGATTGTTCTGTGGAGATGGGCAATGCAATTATGATGAAAATTGTTTTACCTGCCACTCTGACTGCAGCTGCGGATATGATGATTGGACAGAAGGTTATGAATTTTATTCAGAAGGGTATTGCTCAGGAAATCCTGGGTATTTGAGTTGGAATTGTGCGTGGAACCCCCCACCAGCACCACCTAACAGTAGTTCGTGGTTCAAGATAAGCGAACTTGACTCTTACTGGTTCAATCATGATTCTAGTCCTTTAATTCAAGGAGGTGAAAATTATTGTGGGTGCCCTGTTGATTGGGAATTCATAACATGGGTGTGGTCTAATGAAACCTTTGTTAAGAATATGCAGCTCAGCTGGGATGATGATTACACTATTTATGTGTGGAATAACTGTGGAGAAACTTTTAATAGCAATTCATGCAACTTGCAAAAATATTGTAAGAATAATCCAGCAACAGATACGTGGAATCCAACATTCACAAGAGGATGGAATGTTGTAGAAGTCAGGTTGATTAATGATGGTGGCCCATGTAGGGCACAAATATTTGATGATTTTGCAAAATCATTATCAAATGATGACCGGCTGTGGGTGATGGATGGATTAGGAGTTGATGAGTATAGGAGCATGGGCGCAGGAGGGTCTCAAAGCCAACAAAAAGCTAAAGAAAGAATTACTTCATCCAGGTTAGATACAGCAGAAATATTTGGTATTAATAGAAAGAAACCAGAAGAAATAAATTTTGGTAAAGAAAGTTCGCAAAATGAGTACATATTTAATTTGAAGAGAAGCCTTCTTGATTATGACCCAAAAAAGCCACAGATTAATGTGGTTAATAAGAAAAAACAAAGGGACACAATTCAATTGAACAATATTAAAAAGACTGGAAAAACAAAAACGAGTATGCACAGCTTTGGAGAAGGCTCTTATAACCCAACTTGGGGGAAATACAAATTTGACAGGTGGGGATATTATTATGAGTACGGGTCCAAATTAAATCATAACCAAGAAGGATACAAGAATGGGCTGCATGCAGATGCTTGGTCATTAACAGATATAATATGGCCGACAGGAGGCTTCACAAGTATAAAGTACGAGAACGATCGTTACACGGCAGTTAACAATTACATGCCAGATGCTATTGGCTCTGATGAGAGAGATGACACTCATTATGGCGGTGGAGTCAGAGTTTCGGAAATAAAGAATTGTGACGGCCTTGGCGAGTATTACTGCACTACAACAAAATACCTTTACTCAAAAAATGATTTTAACGGGTGGGATGTAGAAGAGGATGATGGTTATGGTCAGCCAGGAGTGCCTGGCGAATCCAGTGGGGTTGCCACTATAGAGCCAGGCAATTTTGAACTCTGGAATGACGTTGTTTACAAGGGCTCAAGTATTATTGAACCTTATGTAGGTTATAGTAAGGTTACAGTCATAGAAGGATGGGATGGGTTCTACGCGGATCATGGATGGGTTACTTATGAGTTTACCACAGCGCTCGACTCTCCAAACGAAGGTAAATACATTCCGGAAAACAGGTGGACTGTAAATGGCATGGATTATGGTTACTCGACTGAGGATGGTTCAATGCCCATATCAAGTTCTTATAATTGCCCATTTTTGTTTATAGCACCTGCAGGACATCATATTAAAGTATATGAGAATGGTTTTTATGCTGGAGAAACTTGGATAAACGATGATTGTAATCTCTATGATACAACACCATCATTAAAATGTGAGTCATGGATTTTTGGAGGAGTAACATCAATGCAACAAGGAAGTTGGAATAATACTGAACAATTATCAAACAAAGTTAAACGTTTTATTTTACCATCAACAAAAAATAAAAATACAAGTTATAAAAATGAAAATTTGCAGGATTCTATTGGACAGTTGAATAAAGAGAGCATGGCCCCTTTGGTTAGTCGCTTACAAATATTTGACATGGATAATAATGGGGGAACAGAAATCTTACTTATTGATTTAAGTCTTGAAGAACCACAAAGGTGTTGTGTCGACAATAATAAAAATGGGGAATGTGACCTTGTAGAATATCCCTCTTATGCTAAGACATCAGCAAATTTTGACAATGATCATGGAAGAGGACTTCTTAAGAGAACAACTTATTTTGACTCAACAGGATCGCCTGTAAGAATCGTTGAGTACAATTACACCTCCGAGATACAAACTAATTTTGGCAACGGCTACTTAAAGAGTGTGTGGACTCATTTGGATAAAATTAATGATACAACTGACGGCGCCACAAAAATAACTGAATATGAGTACAACATCCTAAATGGTCTTCCAAACAGGATTATTGAGTATAAGGATGATGGTAAGAAGAGAATAACAACAATCAAATATGCTTACGCTGATAACACAGCAATGCAAATAGATGAGCATATGTGGAGCCAAGTCGGTGAAGTAGTGAGGTATGATACTATTGAAACACCATCTAAAAGAGTAGAAAGCAAGCGCTATGTTTATGCTAATAACTTTAATGGGAATAGCGATAGGCAATGGTTTGTAAAGGAAGAATATGATGGCGTTGGCGCAGAAGAGATAAAAACAAAGACTTATGTTGATTATGACGATTACGGGAACGTTGTTCATGAGAAAGACGCGTCAGGCAACAGCACTTGGACTTATTACGGAAACAACAATGAATGCGGCACACCGACAAATCCTGAAGCAACTGGATCTCAATGGAATCATGCTCACCCCACATGTGTAGAGAATGCGAAGCACCAAAAATCATTGATGAGCTATGACACAAGAGGAAACCTCATTCAGGAAACAGATGTCAATGGCGTTCGTTATGATTACACTTTTGACGAGTTTAGTAGGTTAAACACCACCTCAAGAAATGGTGTTCTTCTTGAAAAGTTTGATTATTACCTTGCTGGAAACAACCTTGACGCTAACAATTATAATTATTTAAAGAAAACAAAACAAATTGATAACGGAGTCCAGATGGAAACATATAAGTATTATGA
>RFKI01000274.1 GCA_003694355.1 Bdellovibrio sp. | reverse complement strand
GTCATAGATGAGTTAAGCTTTCCTGAAATAAGTGTTCCATGAATGCAGGTTGAGAGATATTTTCTTCAAGGGCCTGGATCAGCTTGAAAGTTTGTGCTCTTGAAATTTTGATTTGTTCTTTAAGGTGAAAAGAGTTTTGAATATAAGGTAGAGAAGAGAGCCCCAGAAAAAGAGAAATGGAACAGAAAAGCCGAAAGTCTTGGTGCTTGCTGGGAAGAGATTTTATATAGGAAAAGGCTTTTTGAGCATGGGAAGATAGACTGGATAAAACCTCTTTTCTATTGGGAATAAAATGACGTCCCTCTTTTTCATCTTTTTGTTGATCTTTGAGGATGTTGATTTTTTGCAAAAAGAGGCCAAACTCACAGGCCTTTTTAAAAAAAGAGGGCTGATTCAACTCAGGAGAGCAAAATACCAGGAAGTGATGAAGGGTTTCTCCAACAATTCCAGCAACATAGTAACAATACTTATTAAGTTCCCTTAGATTGGAAATGGGCTTCTGAGAGAATATCTTCATACCCAAAGTCATTTGTTCTAGAAGATTTAAAATATGTTGTTTTATCGGCAAGGGAATTGTGTGGTGAAGGTTTTTAAGGAGCAAAGGTGTTTCTTTAACAAGTTCTTTTTCTGATTCTGGGAGAGATGAAGGAAATCTTTGAACCCATTTTTTGATAAAAAGGGCAGGGGTTTGAGAAGATGTAGTGAGTTCGAGGAACTGGCTGAATTGCAGATCTTGGTCTTCCTTGTTGGTCCAATGGGAATCTTCAACAGTGTCCAGAATGCGGCAGAGTAGATAGGTTAGACTAATCCACTCTCGCAATGGTTGTTGTAATTTAGGGGTGCAAATGGCAAAGCTGCGGCTTACCTGGTTCAAATGATGTTGATAGAACTTTGTCATTTTAGTACTTCCACTTTTATGGGGGAGGGTGTGTCAAGGTGGACATCTCTTTGAGGGAAAGCAATAACAATTTCTGCCTCATTAAACAAGTGATTAATTCGGAATCTGAGAGCACTCTCAAGGGCTCTGAGGGACATAATATCTTTTATTTTCGTCCAGAAAAAAAGCTTGAATACAAGAGCATTATCTCCAAAATCGGAGAAAACAACAACAGGCTCTGGATAGTTAAGAACCTTTTCCTCTTCCTGTGCGGCTTGTTTGAGGAGCTCTTCCACCTTTCTGGCATCACTTCCATAGGCCACTCCCACAGAAACAAAAGTGCGTACTAAATCATCAGAAAGGGTCCAGTTTAGAACATTTTGCTCCAGGAAAGTGCTATTAGGGATCACATAATGAGTGTTGTCTAGAGTTTTGATTTGTGTGCTTCGAGCTCCAATATTGATTACAGTTCCAGAAACATCCCCCACTTCAATAATGTCCCCGACTTTTACAGGACGTTCAATCATAATGATGAGGCCGCTAATAAAATTATTAACAATGTTTTGAGATCCAAAACCCACACCAATGGCAAGAGCGCCACCCAGAACTGTGAAAATAGTTACAGGGACATGTAGAAGTCGCAGGACAAAGAGGGTGAGGATCACTAAAAGAATATAAAAAACAAAAGTCTGTAGGGTATGCTGAAGAGCTTGGTCAATGTCGAAGCGGGACAGGATTTTTTTTGCAAACTGTCGACTGATGCTTTTGCAAATAAAATATCCGAGGATGAAGAGAATAATGCCTGTTAAAACGGTTCCAAAAGTGATTGACTGGCCATCAACTTGAATGAGCTGAAAGTTCCAAAAGTCGGGAGCCCAGGAGAAAAGGTCAGAAAGTTTGTCTTCCATATCTTCTAGAATGAAGGAGGGGAGGAAGAGGGTCAAGATAAGGAAGTCTTTTTAGGAAAAGGTTTTAAATGACACGCCTTCTCATCAGACCTTTGATAATTGATTTCAAATTCTTTGGTCCAGTCTTTTAAAATGCCTTTTTTACAATTCTTTAAAAATTGAGAGGACGACAAAGTTTTCTATTGTTATAATGAGTGGACAGCAACAAGGGTTTAGGCATGCAAGGAATAGAGAAACTGAGTTATTTGAATCGTAGCAATCTCGAGTACATCGAAAGCCAATATCAGGAGTACCTCAAAGACCCCAATCGAGTTGATAAAGAATGGCGGCGCTTTTTTGAAGGGATGGAATTTGCTCAAAGTGCTGCTCCCATGAGTGAGGGTGATGGTAGAGAAGCTCGAGTGGAGGAACTCATAGCCCGTTATCGAGACTATGGACACCTTGTGGCTGACTTGGATCCCCTTAAGCTGAGAAAAGTTTCCTTGGATTTATTTGATTTAAAAAATTTTGGGCTCTCTGAACAAGACTTAAAAATGCCGGTTGCTATCAGTCGTCGTATTGGTTTGGAGTCTGCTTCTTTAGAGAAGGTGGTTCAGAAATTAAAAGCCACTTATACGGGGACCATTGCTCTGAATGCCTCTGGTTGTGAAGAGGATGTAAGAGATTGGCTGCAAAATGAGTTCGAACAATCTCAGTTTCAATTATCCAAAGAAGAGAAAAGAAATATTCTCATTTCTTTGATACGAACCGAATCATTGGAAAAATTTATTCATACTCGTTATGTGGGCACAAAGCGGTTTTCAATAGAGGGGGGGGATGCCTTATTGCCAATGCTGGAAAATTTTGTGTCCCGGAGCACTGCTTTAGGGGTGGAAGAGATTGTTATAGGAATGGCCCATCGAGGACGCATTAACGTGTTGGCAAACTTTATGGGAAAGGCTTTGGATATTATTTTTGCAGACTTTGACGGGATCATTAAAGATGAGACAGGGTATGAGGGGGATGTGAAGTATCATATGGGGTATTCTGCAGATAAAAATACGCCTCATGGTCCTTGTCATGTGTCCTTGGCGTTTAACCCCAGTCATCTAGAAGCGGTCAATCCAGTGGCTTTGGGAATGACTCGGGCAAAACAGCGTCGACGACAAGACACGCAGGAAAGAAAAAAAGTGGTTCCTATTCTCATTCATGGGGATGCTGCTTTCTGTGGACAAGGGGTGGTCAGTGAAACTTTACAGTTATCTCAGCTAAAAGGATATACGGTGGGAGGAACCATTCATGTGATTCTTAATAACCAGATTGGATTTACTACAAATCCTAGCGATTCTCGTTCTACTCGATATTCTTCTGATGTAGCCAAGTCCATTAGTGCCCCTGTGATTCTCGTGAATGGAGACGATGTGGAAGCTTGCGTAAAGGCCATGGATATTGCTTTAAGATTTCGTCAGAAGTTTCATCAGGATATAGTGATTGATCTGATTTGTTATCGACGTTATGGGCATAATGAAGGAGATGAGCCCAGTTTTACTCAGCCAAAAATGTATTCTATCATTAAAAAACACCCCACATTGATGAAAATTTATGCAAAAAAACTTCATGAAGAGGGTATTTTTTCAGAGGAAGAAAGTTCAAGTCTTTATAAAGAAAAGATTGATAACTTGCAGAAAATTTTAGAAGAAACAAGGAAGTCTCCTCCTGAACTCAAACAACTTGCTTTTGAGGGGATTTGGAAAGGGTTTCGACGAGGGCACCTGGAAGATTTTGAAAAAACAGTGAACACTCAGTTTCCGCTAGCACGTTTGCGAGAGTTAAGTAAAGTTTTAACAACACCTCCTGAAAATTTTAATTTACATCCTAAGTTAAAAAGACTGCTGTCTCAACGGGCAAAAATGATTGAAGAAAACAAAATTGACTGGGGATTGGGAGAGCTTCTTTGTTATGCAAGTCTTTTGGAAGAGGGAACTCCTGTGAGGCTTTCTGGCCAAGACAGCAAGCGAGGGACGTTTTCTCACCGTCATGCTGTTTACTTTGACGTGGAGACAGGGGAGGAGTTTACTCCCCTTAAAACCATTAATTCTCAAGTGGAGTTTTGCATCTATAATAGTCCTTTATCGGAAATGGGTGTTTTGGGATATGAGTATGGTAATGCTTCTGCAGACCCCTATTTTTTGACAATATGGGAAGCTCAATTTGGAGATTTTGCAAATGGGGCTCAAATCATTATTGATCAATTTTTGGCCAGCGGGGAGGAGAAGTGGGCCCGTTCAGTGGGCTTAACCCTCTTTTTGCCTCATGGTTATGAAGGACAAGGGCCAGAGCATTCTAGTGCCCGACCGGAGCGGTTTTTGCAGTTATGTGCTGGTGCCAATATGCAAGTGTGTAATGTGACAACGCCTGCTAATCTTTTTCATCTCTTAAGAAGGCAAATAAAAAGAGACTTTAGAAAGCCTCTTGTGGTTATGACTCCAAAATCCTTGTTAAGACACCCCATGGTGGTTTCTTCTTTAGAAGAGATGTGTGAAGGACAATTCCATGAGATCATGATGGATCCCTTGGTTTCAGATTTTAGTAAAGTAGAAGTTTTATATCTCTGTTCCGGCAAAGTATTTTATGACATACAAAAGGTTAGAATTTCAGAAAAGGTCCCTCAGGCCGAGAAAAAGGCTTTTATCCGTATTGAGCAGTTATATCCTTTTCCTAAGGCGTCTTTAACGCCATTACTCAGTGGAGCTCCTCAGTTAAAGAAAGTCATTTGGCTTCAGGAAGAGCCTAAGAATATGGGAGCCGCTTTTTACACGATCCCTTTATTAAGGGAACTCTTGGATGATTTAGGTTTTAAAAAGGTGAAGGTGGAGTATTTAGGTCGTCCTGAAAAGGCAAGTCCTGCCACAGGATCTCCTAAAAAACACAAGGAAGAACAAAATAAAATTATAAGAACAAGTTTAAATCTAATGTAGGGAGATAAACAATGAGCACAGTTGAAATTAAAATTCCCGCTGTTGGAGAATCCATCACTGAGGCCACCATTGCAGAATGGGTTAAAAAAGATGGTGAGTATGTGCATCGAGATGATGTTTTATTAATGCTGGAAACAGATAAGGCCAGTGTGGAAGTTGTTGCGGAAGCTGATGGGAAGTTGAAGATTAAGGTTCCAGAGGGTGAGACTGTAGAAATTGGAACTGTCGTTGGTGAAATTGACACGTCAGCTAAAGAGGAAGGGAAAGTCAAACAAGCAGAACCTGCCTCTCAGAAAGAAGAGATGCCTTCAACTCCAGAAGAAGGTCTGCAAGCTTCTCACAAGAGTGAGTCTCCTGCCCCTCAAGGGCAAAGTCCTGCTGTTCGTCGTTTGGCTGAAGAGTTTAAAGTAGATACCAGTCAGATAGCGGGAACAGGACGAGGGGGGCGTGTTACTAAAGGAGATGTGTTAAAGTCCTTATCTTCGGAACCTCAAAAAGAAAAAGGGCAGAAGGAAGCTTCTGAGGAACTCCCACCTTTGCCTCAGGTTAAAACAGAAAGTGTACAGGAGGCTCAACGGCGAGAACCTATGTCTCGTTTAAGGCAGACAATTGCCAGAAGGCTTGTGGAAGCCCAACATACAGCGGCCATTTTAACCACTTTTAATGAAATCAATATGGAAGCTGTTATTCAGTTAAGAAAAAAATATAAGGAGACATTTGAGAAAAAGCATGGAATTCGATTAGGCTTTATGGGCTTTTTTGTGAAGGCTGCAGTGGAAGCTTTAAAGGCTTATCCCAGAGTGAATGGGTGGATTGAAGGAAATGATATTGTGTATAACAATTATTATAATATTGGGATTGCGGTAGGCACAGATCGTGGTTTAATGGTTCCTGTCGTTCGCCATGCTGATCAACTGAGCATTGCTGAAATTGAAATGAGCATTAAGCACTATGCTCAAAAAGCTCGTGCGGGCAAAATTTCCATTGAAGATCTTCAGGGAGGAACTTTTACCATTAGTAATGGAGGGGTTTATGGGTCTTTGATGTCCACTCCTATTTTAAACCCTCCTCAAAGCGGTATTTTAGGTTTGCACAAAATTGAAGAACGTCCCATTGCCATCAATGGAGAAGTAAAAATTAAGCCAATGATGTATGTGGCTTTTTCCTATGATCATCGCATTATTGATGGAACAGAGTCCGTTGGATTCTTGGTTAAAATTAAAGAGTGTATAGAAGATCCTGCTCGAATGTTATTAAAGGTTTAACAAAGAAAGGTGCATAAATATGAATGAATTTGATTTGATCGTTATTGGTTCTGGGCCAGGAGGCTATATAGGTGCTATTCGTGCTGCTCAACTAGGGTTGAAAACAGCCGTGGTGGAAAAAGAAAAAACTTTTGGTGGAACCTGTTTAAATATTGGCTGTATTCCATCGAAGGCTTTGTTGGACTCCAGTGAATATTATAGCATGGCTGCTCACAAAGACTTTGAAAAACATGGTTTGGAGTTTTCAGGTTTGAAGTTGAATCTCAAGGCTATGATGAAAAGAAAAGAAAAAGTGGTTGAGGAGCTAACAAACGGAATCGCTTACTTGTTTAAAAAAAATAAAATTACTTCCTTGAGAGGTTTTGGAAAGCTGCTTTCTGAAAATGAGGTGTCTGTTTTAACAGAAAAAGGAGAAGAACAAAAAATCTCTGCAAAGAATATTGTGCTAGCAACAGGCAGTGTTCCCAATGAACTCCCCTTTATGCCGTTTGACGGGAAATTTGTGATCTCATCAACGGAGGCCTTGAGTTTGGAAAAGGTTCCCGAAAAAATGGTGGTTGTGGGAGCTGGTGCCATTGGTTTGGAATTAGGATCTGTTTGGATGCGTTTGGGGAGTGATGTAACGGTTTTGGAATATCAGAATAAAATTGCAGGTGTCATGGATGGGGGTATGAGTAAGAGACTTTTGCAGTCTTTAAAAAAGCAGGGTATGAAGTTCGTTCTTCAGGCAAAGGTTAAAGGAGCAGATGCTCAGTCCAGGAAGGTTTTCTATGAGTTAAATGGAGAAGAACAAGAGCTAGAAGCTGATGTTGTCTTGGTGGCAACAGGTAGAAAGCCTTATTCAGAGGGACTGGGCTTGGAAAAATTGGGCATTCAAAAAAATGACCGTGGTTTTGTCGTCGTAGATGAGCACTGGCGCACATCCATTCCTCATATTTACGCCATTGGAGACTTAATTCCAGGTCCTATGCTGGCCCATAAGGCTGAAGAAGAGGGCGTGGCTGTAGCAGAAATTATTGCAGGGAAACCAGGACATGTGAATTATAAAACAGTTCCTTCTGTTATTTATACCTGGCCCGAGTTGGCTTCCGTAGGGAAAACAGAAGAAGAATTAAAGGCCGAAGGAATCCCTTATAATATTGGTCAGTTTCCCTTTTCTGCCAATGGAAGAGCCAAAGCTTTAGGGTTTACAGAAGGACAAGCTAAAATACTGGCTCATAAGGAAACAGATCAAATTTTGGGCGTTCACATTTTAGGTCCAAGAGCTTCAGATATTTTAGCGGAGGCGGTGGTTGGTATGGAGTTCTTTGCCAGCTCTGAGGATATAGCTAGAAGTTTTCATGCTCATCCCACTCTCCCAGAAGTGATTAGAGAAGCTGCATTGGCCGTTGAAAACAGAGCGAGACAAATGTGAGAATCATCAGGCATAGAACTCCTTTAAGGTTTCGTCAAAGAAGTTATTATGCGGTTCCTCTAATTGTTTTTATAAACACCATCATTTATTTGTTTTGGACAACAGCTATTTACACTCGATCCATAAAATGGGTCTCTTTTTTAAACAAATATTTCTTAATCAGTGCAGACCGTCTTCATCAAGGAAACTACTGGCCCTTGTTGGCTTCGGTGTTTTCCCATAATTGGTTTTTGCACTTCTTAATTAATATGTTGGTACTGTTAAGTTTTGGAGGGATTGTAGAACGTGCTTTAGGTTCATTGCGGTTTATACTATTTTACCTGCTTGCAGGGATAGTTAGTTCCGTCTCCCATGCTCTTACTTCAGAGTATTTTCTAGGCAATCCTCATATTCCTGCTTTGGGAGCATCTGGAGCTATCGCCGGAGTTGTTTTATTATTTTCTTTGATGTTTCCCACAAATTTGATCTTGATTTTTGGGCTTATTCCTGTACCAGCCATTGTGGGGGCCCTGGCATTTGTTGGGATTGATATTTGGGGGTTGGTTGCTCAAACTCAGGGAGGTGGTTTGCCCATTGGACATGGTGCTCATTTGGGTGGGGCTTTTGCGGGAGTTCTTTATTACTTTTTTTATTATAAAAAGAGGCGGTGGAAAGGCCGATACTTTCCTGATCCCTTTTAGGGTTTTTGTCTTTTGTTGTGATAAAGAAGGTATTTGGATGTTTCATAGATTCCATAGGTGAAATCTTTAAGTTTTTGATATTCATTGGGGTTGTCCGTAATGGGTTTTTCTGGGTGGGATGATTTATAGTTATATAAAGGGCTAAATCGGCCAGCTTGCCAGGAAACATAGTAGGTGTCATTGAAGCCTGCAATTTTTGGTGGTTTCAGGTAATGGTAGTAATTAAAGGCCCATCGTTTTTTATAATTAGCAAACAGGTTTCGTCCGAGGGTGGTGTTGGTGAAGGGGTGGCCTGTAATACCGGCTATTGTTGGGAGAACATCCATTTCTGTCGCGAGGAAGTCAAACTCTTTGGGTTCTTTAATTTTCTTTGAGTAAATAATAAAGGGCACATGAAAACGTCCTAGATAGAAGAGTCGTTCACCTTTGGAAAGATTATGAGCGCCCCAATCCACAAGGCCATGATCTCCCACAATAAAATAAAGAGTGTTATCAAATTCAGGAGTGTTGTTCATGAGCTCAAAAAACCTTCCTAGACTATAATCCGCAAAGCGGATGGAGTTAAACTCCTTAAGGGACTCAAATCCCCATTTTCGCAGTTCCCTTGAGTCCACTTGACGCTCTTTGAAGTTTTCTCTGTCTTCTGGGATGGTATAGGGTCTGTGAAAGCTGGAGCTTTGAACAATGGCGAAGAAGGGGGATTTTCTCTCTTCCTTAAGAATACGGTGAACTTCCTCAAAAAGTTGAAGATCTGAAAGACCCCAGACATCTGTGCGTTCTCGTTGATAAGAGCCTTCTTCGTAAATATGAATATCAGGGATGTTATTTTTTATAACCCCACGAATATTGCCCCAGTTGGCACTGCCTCCCAGAAAGTAGTATTTTTCATAACCTTTAAAGGTATTGACCAGAGTGTTCTGTTCAACAATTAAGGGGTTTCGGGAAGAAGTGCGCAGGGCTCCCACATCAGGGATGCCTGTAATTAAGCAGAACATGGAACGAGCTGTGCCTTCTGAAGGAACGAAGTAGTTTTTGAAAAAGTAACTGTTTTTTAAAAGCTTTTGAGTAAAAGGGGTTGGGTCAAGGGGATTTCCGAAAAGACTGGTTTTAAAACTGGCATAGGACTCCATAACAATCACAACAATGTTAGGGCGATCTGTAAAAAGAGGAGTTAGGCGTAGAGGGCGTTTGAAGTCCAAAGGTTTTTGCATTTTAGGAAGCTCTAAATAGTCTGCAATAAGGGGCCAGTACCTTTTGGTTTCTTTGGTACTATATTCTTTATTTCTATTTTTTAAAGAGTCAAAAAGATAGTGAATAGGGTTAAGAGCTAAAGAGCTAATAAAGGAGTTTCCACTAAAAAAGGCCTCACTCCAGCGAAGGGGATAGTGAGCCCATTTTCCATAGAGCCCGAGAAGGAGAAGAAAAGATAAAAAAGTATTTATGAGAATTCGTTGAGTTTTCCTTGACTTAAGAGCAGGTGTCTGGCTAGAGAAATGAATCAGGATGCGTTTGAGTAAGAATAAAAGAGCCAATTCCAAAATGAAAAAGCCTAGAGTGATCCATACCATAGGGTAACTTTGCCACATCATAAGAAGTGACTCTTTTGAGTTATAGGCAAAGCCAAAGATGGTGGCGTTGATACGACTATGAAGGTAAGCATAGTAGCCAAAATCCAGAAAGTACGTCAGTAGGAAGAAAAATAAAATAAAAGAGTAGAAATAGATAAAGCCTTGAAGAGCTTTTTTGTTTTTAAGAATCCATTTGCCCACAAAGACAAATGGAAGGCTTAGGAGAATGGCAATGCGAATATCAAACTTAGTTCCTAAGTAGAAGGCTTTTAAAATATCTTTTAAAGGAGCCTTTTGGTAAAAGGTTATAAAGAAAGTCAGCCTCATAAGGGCCATGAGCATTAAAAATACCCCTATTATGGAAAAAAGTGATTTCCAATAAGGAGATAGCCATTTTTTGATCATGCGAAAGGTATCCTACAAGTACCTTCTTTTGACAATATTTGATGCGTTGATATAAGAGATATAGATTTTGAGTGAATTCTCATTTTTAAGCAGTGGAGTCAGACCTTTAAGTTCTTCAAATATTAGATAAATAATTTGTTATAGTTTCCAGTGGTGGAACTTTTCTAAAAACTTAAGAAGTCTTTCTGGTTTTCTGGCTTTTTTCCAATTGCCAGCCAAAAACTTGTTACCTTCTGATAGCGTAGGATAAATATGGATGGTGCTGAGAATGGCGTTGAGCCCCAGGCCATACTTCATGGCAAGAACAAGCTCTGAAATAAGGTCGCTAGCTCGAGCATGTACAATGGTGGCGCCCAGAATTTTGTCTTTCTTCGGGGGAGTAAGGACTTTAATGAATCCCTCATCTTCTCCATCTGTAATGGCGCGATCCAGGTCACTCAGATCATAAGTGGTCACTTCATAAGGGATATTTTTTTGTTGGGCTAAAGTTTCTGTCAGTCCTACGGTGGCCACTTCTGGGTCTGTATAAGTGGCCCAGGGAATCACGCTATAATCTACCTTAAAGCTTTTATTCCATGGTGGAGGGATAAGTGAAAGAAATGGTCGAAAAAGCGCATTTACGGTGGCATAGTAAGCCTGATGAGCGGCTGTATGTGTAAATTGATAAGGTCCTGCGGCATCTCCACACACAAAAATATGAGGATAGTTTGTTCTTAAAAAAGCATCAGTTTGAATGGTTCCTTGAGGAGTCAGTTGAATCCCGAGCTCTTCCAAGCCAAACCCTTTCACTCTAGCTT
>RFKI01000273.1 GCA_003694355.1 Bdellovibrio sp. | reverse complement strand
TGTGAAAAAAAGATGGTTCTTTATAAGTATTTTATTAATTTTATCCTTTTTCTCTCTTGAGATTCGGGCCGATTCGAATTGTCAAAACGAGCTTCTATCTCCTCCTCAATGGATTGTTCGTGCACTCAACCAGGTTGATTGGACTCATGGGCTTTCTGAAAAGCAGCTTTCTCAGTTGGTGAACCAAGTTTGGAAGGAGACGTCCTCTCACCCTCGAGGGTGGAAGAGGTGGTTGCAGGGCACGCGAAAACGAGATGTGGATGAGCTTGCCCAGAAACAAAGACTTGAGGAAGAGCTCCGATCATTGCTTTCTGAGGAGTTTGATCTTTTAAATGTACAGCCTTTAAGCTCCTTGTGGTCTCAGTGGTCTTGGTGGTTCAAGGTGGTGGCTCTCAATGGAGGTAGTGTGGCTTTAGGGGGATGGCCTTGGTATTGGCCGTTTAAAGAAATTCCGTTGAAAACACCTTTTCATAAAAAAATGCAGCTTTTTTTGGAAAGAGCTCGAAAAGGGTTTTATGTTGGGTTATCAGGAATGGTGCTATGGAGTCTTTCAGGTGTGCTTCATCAAGCTGTGGAGTATTGGGAGACTCATTCGATTCAGTTTAATCTTTTTAAAAGCCAGGAAGAGCGGATGCGGGCTTTGGTGGCTGACTGGGAAAAACCTTTTTATGAAGAGTGGCTCCGTCAGGAAGAAGAGGAAGAGGGGGTGCGGCCTGATATTTTAAACCGTTGGGAAGATCGAGTAAGGTGGCTTTTGGTCCGCGCCCAGATTCGGGAATACTTTTCGGCCTCCCAGAAGGCCAATTCCACTCCCTAGTTTTTGTCCTTCAGGGATAAAGTGAGCTGAAAGGTGGCCACAGGCTCTTCTCCCAACTTTTGAGGCACCAGAGCGACGGCATTGAGTTGAGAGGTGACACGCTTTTGTTCCTTTTTCATGGTTTTCACCATCTGCTGGATTTTGTTTCCTTCTTCACACACAAAAATAACATCTCCCTCAGCTCGTTTTAGAAAATGAGCTTGAAAGTCTTTAAAGAGGAGCTGGGTGTTTTTGAGGTGAACATGTTGGAGTGCTAAGAGTCCAGCAGATAGATCAGCCCCTACGGCAAGAGCTCCAAAGTACATGCAACCCAGATGGTTCTTCGATCTGTAGTTGAGAGGGATTTTGACTTTACAACGTTGTTTGGAAAGCTCAAGTACTTGTGGAGTTAAAAAGGCAATAAGGGGTATCTTAAGGGCACTAAAACCAAGAATTTTAAGGGTTTCTTTAAGATGGGGTCTCTGCATTTATTTATGTTAACGAAGTTCTTCAAGAGGTGAAAGGAGTTTTGACGTAGTGAATAAGAAATAGTAAGACATTCGTATGGATATGCAGGAATGGGTTTGGAAGCAAAAGTATCAATGGGCCCCTTATGATCAAAGCATTGAGGAGAGTTGGAGACGCGTGGCCCGGTCTTTAGCTCAGGTTGAGGAAGAAAAAGAGTTTTGGGAAGAGCGCTTTTACTCCATTTTAAAGGATTTTGTTTTTTTGCCAGGGGGGCGCATTTTAGCCAATGCAGGAACAAATAGGGAGGCCACCCTTTTTAATTGTTTTGTGATGGGGACTCTTGAAGATAATATGGAGAGCATTTTTGAAGGGTTGAAGGAAGGGGCTCTCACCATGCAAAGAGGAGGTGGCGTTGGGTATGACTTTTCTCCTTTGCGTCCTAAGGGGGTTCTAGCTAAAAAAACAGGAAGAATTGCTTCAGGTCCTGTATCTTTTATGCGTATCTGGAACACCATGTGTGACACCATTCTTTCCGTGGGAGCCCGTCGGGGCGCCATGATGGGCACTTTAAGGTGTGATCATCCGGATATTGAAGAATTTATTGAGGCCAAAAGTAAAAAAGGGGAACTTGAGCACTTTAATCTTTCAGTGCTTGTGACAGATGCTTTTATGAAGGCGGTCAGACAGGATCAAAAGTGGGATCTTGTTTATAAGGGAGAGATCTTTAAAACGGTTTCAGCTAGAGAGTTATGGACAAAAATTTTAAAGAACACCTATGAATATTCAGAACCTGGTGTTCTTTTCATTGATCGCATTAACTATTGGAATAATTTGTCTTATAGAGAAACCATATCCACAACAAATCCCTGTGGAGAAATCCCTCTTCCACCTTACGGCGCTTGTGATTTGGGTTCTTTTAATTTAACTCAATTTGTGAAACACCCTTTTCAGTCCAATGCTGATTTTGATTGGGAACGTTTTGAAAAGTTTATCCCTGTGGCTGTTCGTCTTTTGGACAATGTGATTGATGTGTCCGCTTTTCCTCTTCCTCAACAAAAACGGATGGCTCAGGGAAGTCGAAGAATCGGGTTGGGGCTTACAGGTTTAGCCGATACTCTTGCTTTTCTTGGGTTGTCATATGGTGAAGAAAAAGGAAGAAAGTGGGCTCAAAAGGTGGTAAAGACTTTGTGCTTTAAGGCTTATGAGGCCTCTATAGAATTGGCAAAAGAAAAAGGCCCTTTTCCTTTTTTTGAAAAGGATAAGTACCTAAAGTCCCCCTTTATTCAAAACTTACCTGTAGAACTGCAAGAAAAAATTCAGGAATCAGGCATTCGTAATAGTCACTTGATTGCCATTGCACCAACGGGCACCATTAGTTTATTGGCAGGTAATGTTTCCAGTGGTATTGAGCCTATCTTTGAGCTCAGTTATTCAAGAAAAGCATTGGATAGTGATCGGAACTTTAAAGAATTTAAGGTTTATGACTATGCTTACCGGAAATGGTTGGAGGAACATTCAGAAGAAGAAAAATTGCCTTCTGTGTTTATAACGGCCTATGACTTGTCATCTTTACAACATATTGAGATGCAAGCAGATCTTCAGCCTTATGTAGATCATTCTATTTCTAAAACTATCCAGGTTCATCCAAAAATCTCTTTTGAGGATTTTTGCCAAGTTTATGATTGGGCTTATGATAAAGGGTTAAAGGGGTGCACCACTTATCGTCCCAGCCAGGTGCGAGGGTGTGTTGTTTGTGCTTGACTTGAAAGGGTGATGGGAAATGGATAAGGTTTTAATCAAGTATGCTTCTGAAATTTCTCTTAAGCAGGCCGCAACCAAGAAGCTTTTTCAACAGCGAGTGCAACAACATCTCGAGGCTGTTTTAGAAAAGAAAGGGGTTGCTGTTCGAAAATTTTTTTCTTGGCAGGGCGGTGTGATTTATGAGGTCGGGGATCTTAAAAAAAGTTTGGAGTCTTTAAAATATATTTTTGGCATTCATTCGTACTATCCATTAGTTCATGAAAGTAATTCAGGTTTGGAGTCTCTAAAGAAAGCCATCTTACATATAAAACCTTTTATTGAAGGAAAGAGTTTTGTGGTCCGTTGTAAAAAATGGGGCCATTATCCCTTTAAAACCCAGGAGCTAGAACGGCGGTTGGGTGCTGTATTGGCTCCTTATGGACAGGTTAAGATGAAGGATCCTGATGTTCAGGTTCAAGTGCAATTGTTAAATGACAGAGCTTATTTTTTTACTGAGAAATATATGGGAGCCCAAGGGCTTCCTATTTCCAAAAAAGATCGCGTGTTGGTTTTAATGTCGGGTGGATTTGATTCCACAGTCGCCGCCTGGAGAATGTTAAAGAGAGGGGTTTCTGTTGACTTTTTCTACTGTAATTTAAGAGACCGCGCTAGCGAAAAGCAAGTTTTACAGATATCCAAAGTCCTTGTGGAATTGTGGGGTGAGGGCAGTGAAGCTCGTTTTTTCTCCGTGGATGCCAATTCTTTGGTTCAGGAGCTTAAACAAAGCATAGATCCCACTTATCGTCAGGTGGTTTTAAAAAGAATGATGTATCGTTTGGCTCAAAAAGTGGCCTTTAAATACCGTTTGCCAGCTTTGGTAACGGGGGAATCTTTAGGGCAAGTCTCTTCACAAACTTTACAGAATCTTCGTCAGATTGACAGCAGTGTTGAGCTTCCTGTTTTTCGTCCTTTAATTGGTTTAGATAAATGGGAAATTATGCAAGAGGCCAAAAAAATTGGAACTTCCATTCTTTCTGAAAAAGTTTTGGAACTTTGTCAAATCTCAAAAGGTCAACCTGTGATTCATGCCCAAAAGAAACGTTTGGACGAAGAAGAAAGCCGTTTTGACTTTTCTGTTTTGGAAGCAACTTGGGAGACCTTAACTGTAAAGGATGTTTCTTCTTTAGGAGCGAAAGACTTAAAACAACCCTATCTTTTTGTGGAAAACCTTCCTGAAGGAGCTGTGATTATCGATTGTCAACCGCGAGACATGTATAAAAAATGGCATGTTCCTGGAGCCGAAAACTATGAAATCCAGGAATTACTACACGACTTTAAGAAATTTGATAAAATGAAAACCTATGTGCTGTATTGTCCTTTTGGAACCCAAACGCCTTTTGTGGCTGAGGTGATGCAGCAACATGGCTTTTCAGCTTATGCTTTTCAGGGAGGGCTTTCAAAATTAAAAAAACAAGTTTCTTTGTCTTGATGGCCATACTTCTTTTAGGAAGTCAGGGGATTTGTGGGGGGTGGAGTGTGAATATGGGTTATCACAACCCTCATACTTCAACTATTGGTGTTAATTTTATGCATGTTTGGGACCCCTATGTGGTGGAAGCTGGTTTGGGTTATATTCGTTTGTCATCGTCTTCTGATGACATTTCAGGTATTAACCTGGGTGGGGGCGTGAATGGCAAATATTTATTTCGCTCTGGGCTGTTTCGCCCTTATTTGCAGGCTGGGTTTGGTATGAGCTCAGGAGTCAGTGGCGATGGAGCAGGGTTTGGCGTTTCAGGTTTTTTCTTGGGGGGAGGCCTTCTTGTTATGGATTCTTCTTTTTATATTTATTCTTCCTATAATTTAAGTGAAGGATATGGGTCAGGGTTTTTACAGTTTGGCGTGGGGTTTAACCTTTAAAATAGATGACCCGTCTTGATAAAAATGTCACTTGCCATTGAAACGTTTTAGCAATCCAGAAGAAGGTTTGAGGTTGGTAGAAGCTCACATGGGTGGGGTCTTTGTGATAATACCACTGAGGGAAATCTTTCAGGTTGTCTAATGGATCTGTTAAGACGAACAGTTTTCCTGAGGGTTTCAAAAGGGATTGAATGTGTTTCCAGCTAGCAAGTGGTCTTTTAAAGTGTTCTACAGTTTCAGTGGAAAGAATGAAGTCATAGGGAGGAGATGGAGAAGATGGGTGAAAATAAGGGTCATACCCATCTATTTGGAACCCATCTTGTTGAACTAAAGAGCATAGGACGGGAGTGGGGCCACAGCCATAATCCAGTCCTCTCATAGTGGTGGAAAGGTGCTTTTTGGCTGGTTCCCAGAGTTGGGAGAGGAAGCGGATATAGCCTTCTTGTGAGAGGGAGTTTTTATGGAGAAGATACCTCTTTTTTTCCTCTTCTGGGGAC
>RFKI01000272.1 GCA_003694355.1 Bdellovibrio sp. | reverse complement strand
CACCATTGGAATTGTCCATGATTTTGAAAAATACCCCCTCGGTTGCACAGGAGTGCTTGTAGGACCTCATCATGTTTTAACCAGCTACCATTGCCTTTTAGTTGGTAGTGAAGACGACCCTTATAAAGTTGATGGTGTCCGTGAAACTCACTATTTTACACTCACCACCACCAAGTACCCCCATCTGAAAAAAACCTACAAAGTTATTAAAACCATCACCTTGGAGCCTCTTGACTTTTACCTGAATGAGAAAAAAAAGTGGTCCCGCAAAGGCTCCTATAAAGACCTTGCGATGCTTATTCTCCCCGAAGATGTGGGGAACAAGGTGGGGTACCTGGGCAAATACATTGGGGGCCAAAAGTTTAAAGGCTTTAGGGGCACTTTGCCGCAAACTCCTGACCCCTTTGCGGATCATTTTTGTGATAACAATAAGTACGATATTGATGAACTTATGCACGATATGATGCTCATAGATCCTTTTTATTACAAAAACCCTTATTCCCCACCTCAAACCACAGAGCTTTGGGCTAACTGGGGCTATAGTGAATTGGACTCAACCATCTGCCAGGCCGGTTATCCCATGGACTGGTTCCAAGGGCCTGACTCTGCCCCTATATGGAAAAAAAAATTTATTCTGGTGGCTCAAAATAACTGCAACGTCAAGGGGTTTCGGCTCAAAGCCCCTGTTCACAACTGCTCCACTCTGCCTGGGGCCTCTGGCTCTCCACTTTTTTTTAAGGAAGGTAAGGAATATTACCTTGTGGCTATCCATTCCAGTAGTAGCACCACTCAAGAAGAAATTGAAAAAGAAGAACCTCGAAAAGAACGTATTTACTTTTCGCCAGACTGGCATAATGCCGGTGCTCTTATTGATATTCTTTACGCTCAAAAACAACTGGATCCTCAAACCTCCGAGCCTTGTGCCACCTCCCAATGCCTGAACTTCTACAAAAAAATCTACAAACATAATAAAAAATACATTGATTTTTAATAACGATGTTCCCCAAAAAGAGGCGGCTTAAACCTACGGAGAGTTTAAAATAATCAACTTCGCCCGCCCTGAGCTTTAATGTGCTTTTTGGTGATTGTGTTTTTTGATAAAGATTTGCCGGCGGGCTTTCCTCTGTTTCTGTCGAATATGCTTTAACTCACCTGGACTGACTTTCCCATCATTTCTAAGGGCCCTTCGACGCTCTCTTCGAATATGTCTTTGTTGTCTCATAAGCTGTCGAACCTCACGGCGAGTTAATTCTCCCTGTTTCACCCCCTGACGAATCCGTCGTATTTGATGACGTTGATGTTTTTGAATAACGGACGCCTTCCGGTGTGCTCTCCTTAAAGGTTGCGCCCAAACCTCTGACAGAAGACCGCCACTCAAAAAACAAAAAGCTCCTGCTAAAAGAAAGATTCTCATCATTTCCTCCCATCTAATAAAATAAATTTTCATCTTATATTTTAAGCTTTTAATCTTCTTTGCTACCTCACCCAAACTCTATGAATGGTGTCATAGTTATATCCATTGGGATAATCATCGCACTCCCAATGTGTTCCCAATCCATGAATTCCCCAATGATAAGCGCCCCCTTGGTAAAAAGGAAATTCCGTCAAAGCCAGAGCAAAGCTCGTAGCACCTCCGCCCCTCCTTCTGTCCTGGATATCGGAAAAATTGTTAAAAAAAATAAAGTGTATCTTACTAAAAAGATTCAACATTTAAAGAAAAGTGTCCGAAAATGAAACTGTATGGAGATTTTAAGATTTTCTTCCTACATTTTTTTCACAACGACTGGCTGCCAGCCATAGAGATTTTCTATGAGCAAGGTCAACAAAAGACTAGCACCTCTCAACAAGAAAGCAAGCTCCTTGGATGGGCTATGTCCTGGAAAATATAACCTAAGAAAAAGTGATAAGAACGAATAAAAGCCGTGAGTTTTTTCAAATGGAGATATCTAACATTTCAACAGGATAGTTAAATGGCCTCACTAGAGTTTATCATGAAATTTTAAAATAAACTCTTGCAGACCTTTAAAAATGAACTCCACTGCAATGGATGCTATAATCAGACCCATAATTCGAGTCATAATATTAATCCCAAGGCGCCCCAAAAAACGCTCTAAAGGGGTGGCCAACTTCAGGGTCAGGAAAATAATAAAGCTTAAAATAATCAGGATCAAAGGAATCACCACATAATCTCTGGCATGATTGTACTCATAAGCATATACAATGAGGGTACTAATCGCTCCAGGTCCACTTAATAGAGGAATGGCCAAAGGAACCACCGCCACAGAATCTCTTTGTGTAAAGTCTTTTTTCTCCTCAGGAGAGCCTTTGGATGGGTGTTTTTGACCCTGAAGCATGGACAAAGCCATTAAAAAAATCAACACCCCACCAGCTATTCTAAAAGAAGAAATATTGATGCCAAAAAAAGCCAGAATATCTTCCCCTATAAAGAAGGACACCAGCAAGATAATACCTACGGCAACAGATGTGGTTCGAATGGTGTGTTTTTTTTCATCCCTTGAAAGATTTTCTGTAACTGCCAGAAAAATAGGGATCGCCCCTAAAGGATTAATTATGGCAAGTAATCCTATAAAGACTTTAAAATATTCATTCCACTCTGTCATTTAGACATTATATACCAGAATTGAGCTTATAGAAATATACCCCTTTTTAAAAATAAAATTTTTTCTTATAATCTTGGAAAT
>RFKI01000271.1 GCA_003694355.1 Bdellovibrio sp. | reverse complement strand
CTTAAAAAGAGAAAAAACTCTCTAAGCAAATCTCATTATGAAAAAATCTCAATGGCTATTAATAAAATTCTTTTTTCTCAGAAAAAACATCAACATATAAGAAGAAAGCAATTTAGAGAATTGAATATTTTAAATAAATTTTTCAAAGAATCAGGGACTTTGTTTATTATTGTCTTTTTTTAAGACAGCAAAATTAATCTCAGCAACACCTTCTCCAGAGAGACTATCTATAGCTTCTGTAATCGTGTACATGACTTTTTTAATCACCAAAAAACTTACATCTTTATCTGCCTGAATCGTCACTTTTTTGTAAAGGGGCATCTCCTCATCTGATTGTTCTTTTACAATTTTTTTCATGGCCTTCTTTATTTTATTTTGTAAAGACTCATACTGCTCCTTTGATTTTTTAATCGAAATGGCAAGTGCCTCTTTTAACCGAGGAATAGACAGAGTTTCTGATGAAGATCCAGCCACCTCTTGGTAAGGAATAACAGGCACATTATTCACCTTAATAAATTCAGGAGACACAATCACCACGTTTGCAGGCTTTAAAGCTCTTACTTCTTTGGCTTTCGGTAACTCAACATCTTTCGGGATTTCTATAATTTCTCCAGTTACATTATAATTTTGAAGAAGGAATACAACAAGAACCGTAAATAAATCCACCATAGCCGTCAGAGAAAGGACCGCAACAACCTTCCTTTTTGTGGCACTTTTTCTACCTCGGCGATCTCTCTTTCCTGGAACATGTATTGGCATTACTGAACCTCCGCCGTCGCAATAGATATCTTAGGAAAACCTGACTCCAAAAGAGCATCCATCCCTAAAATAAGAGTTTTATAGGGGAGTTGGTCACTTACAGAAACAATGGCATCCTCTTTTTCTGGATAAAGCTCTTTAATTTTCTTTAGTTCCTTTAAAAGCCGACGAGTATTATACTCACCTCTCACTTTTGGAATAGATATTAACTGTCGTCCAATCAACACCCGAAATTGATCTGGCTTAATGTCCAAACGAAAAGGAACATAAACTTTAGGTTCAGGCTTTGCTACTTCACTTGAAGTTCGTTTTCCATAAACAGAACTCCCTATCTGAATCATGGAAACTTGAGACCACACAGCTGTCACAAGAAGAAAAATAACCAGAACACTCATCAAATCAATAAAAGGGACTAAGTTAACATCGACACTTACCTCTCGTCCTGAATTACCTCCATCATCTATATGTGCCATAAGAAGTCCTCTTTAATTTTTAATTTTATCCCTATTAGCTACAACCAAGTTCATGAGGTTCATGCTGCTTTCCTGCATGTCATTAATAGATCGACCGATAATCAATTGGAAATAACCAAAAGCAACAATAGATGTAATGGCCACAAAAAGACCAAAAGCTGTACAATTCAAAGCTTCAGAAATACCACGAGACAAAAACTCTGCCTTTGTAGCCGCATCTGCTTTAGCCACACCTTTAAATGAAATAATCAAACCCACAATAGTTCCCATCAAACCGATCAACACAGCCACATTCCCCGCCACAGCCAGAAAAGGAGTCCACCCCTCAATACGAGGAGTTTCTCTTAAAACGGAAGCATCCATAGCCACTTGCACCTCTTCGTCAGACCTTTTGTTAAGAACCTGCACTAAACCCGCTTTCAATGTATTGGTTAAAGGTGTGGGCCTTTGATCACAAAAAGCAATAGCCCCCCTAATATCTCCCCTTAAAATCAAAGCAAACAGATTCTCATTAAGGCTTTTTTTATCAATACTGAGACTTTTCAGCGAAATAATCCGTTCTATAATTAAAAACACAACAAAAAGAAACACCACGAGGATAAGGAACATCACTGGCCCCCCCTCGCAAAATGCTCTCATAATAAAATTACCATAAGCATCACATTTACTTATGTGTTCTGCTACTTGTCCTTCCACGATGCCCTCCCTTTAAATTTATTTTTCAGTAAATACAAATGGATACCCTTCCACCACACCAACTAGTCCTGGCGGTGGATCTGGAAACTTCCACGTTTTTAACCTTTTAATAATACAATTAGCCACCAATCGACTTCCCAACTCATTTCTTTTAACTCTCACATTAACAGCTCGACCTTTTTCTTCAATATCCCATGCCAAAACAAGCTTTCCATAAAGGTTTCTATTTTTTAAAAGTCCTTTTTCATAACAATATTGTATAGCTCTTTTATTTGCCCGAATCACTCGTCGAACCGCCTCTCTATCGATAGTCCCTGTAATTTCTGCCTCACTTCCTCCAATATTGATACTTACTCGACTTCTTTTCCCGATTCCCCCGCTACCATATCCAAAGACACCAGATCCCTTCCCCTTTGTTCCCACACCAGTAATTCCAATAGTGGCACTTCCTTTTCCGCCTCGACCTGTATTTTTTAATCGAGTTCCCAAATCATCGCCCTGCCTGTCTGCAATTTGTCCCGCAAATCCAGTGGCCTTTTCTGCTGTTCCGATTAACTCTCCTGAACCAGAAAAGGTTTTATTTAACTTCTTTTGAACGCCTCTTCCAGAGAGCACACCTAAAATACCTAATTTAGAAACATCAGGCTTTTTACTTTTTGCACTAGCACCTTTTTTCTTTCCTGTTTTAACAGAACCACCTGGACGAGCCGAAACGAGACCCTTTGATTTTTTTCTAGAACGTGTTTTTTTCACAGCAGCGGCCTTTCCTGGAGCTTTTTTTCTTTTTGCAGAAGTCGAAGACATTTTAGTAACAACTTTCACTCTTTTCTTTTTCTCTACCTTTTTTACGAGAGGAACTAACTTTTTCTTGGGAATTCGAAAAACTACTGTTGCTTTCTTTGCCTTTTCTGCCAACAAATCTTCTTCAGAAGGCAACTTAGGCTGATAAATTAAAAAGAATATTCCAAAAACCACAGCAATCAAAATAGAAGAAATAATCCCTGTCGCTTCAGAGGAAGAAAGATCCATCAGTGGGGCTGCCAAGGGTTTAGGTGGCTGCTGGACATAACGAATAAAAATATTAAGGGTATTGTTTTCTAAACCTAAACGAATCATCTCTCCTTGAGCCAAGTGAAACTCATATCCACCAGGAACCTGCGGCAAATTTCTCTGTCGTATAACTTCTAGGAGAGGTCTTTTTTGGTCGTCTGAATAAAAGTCTGCTGACATTTGAGGGGTCACTTTAACAATAGCTACTTGATCAAAATAAATGAGACCAAAAGAGCTAGAATCTAAACCTAAAGCCGGGACAACAATATCGCTTTCAGGGCTCGCCCCTATAGTAATAACACCCTTTTCTGTAAAATGATAAGTTCCTAAAACCCTTTCTTTCCATGCAACGATGACTTCTAAAACAGGTCCCTGCCCAGCCTTTAAACGCTTTTCCAACAAAGAAACTGGATCATCACTCTGATCAAGCCCTGGTTCCTCTTGTTTTTCTTCAGAAATGTCTGAAGCTTTGAGCTCTTTATTTTCAACACTCTTTTCTTCAGTTAACGAAGCGCTCTTCTCCTCATCATTTGGCATGACTTGTGTTTTTGAAGCAATAGACTTTGGTGGCTGACTCGGTTTAGGCACACCAATAAAAAATTCTAGAACATAAGAACCTATTGTAATCTCATCTCCGCTTTCAAGAGACTCATCAAATGTTTTTTTATCATTTTTATAAGTCCCCGTATGAGATCCAAGGTCTGACAAATAATATCCAGAGT
>RFKI01000270.1 GCA_003694355.1 Bdellovibrio sp. | reverse complement strand
TGAAACACCTGAAAAGGCACAAAAGATGGCAGTAAAGCATTATGGCCCTTTTGGGGAGACTAAAACGAGGAGGAAATCTTGAAGGTTGCTGTGATTATGGGGAGTCGTTCTGATGAGAAAGTGATGCGGGGAGCTGTCGATATTTTAAAAGAGTTTCAAGTACCTGTTGAAGTGCAAATTGTGTCAGCTCATCGCACTCCGGAAAAAATGTATCGTTTTGCTAAAATGGCTGAAAAAAAAGGAGTTCAGGTGATTATTGCTGGTGCTGGAGGGGCTGCCCATTTACCCGGAATGGTGGCTTCATTGACAACGCTTCCTGTAATTGGGGTTCCTGTCAATATCACTTCTTTGAAAGGGGTTGACTCTTTTTTGTCCATTTCCCAGATGCCCAAAGGAGTTCCTGTAGCCACCGTGGCCATTGATAATTCCACCAATGCGGGGCTTCTGGCTATACGTATTCTTGCGTTAAGGTCAAAGCGGTTAAAGAAGCTTCTTAAGCAATTTCGGCAAAGGCAAAAGAAAAAGGCGAAATAAAAAATAATATTTGCCATTTTAAAGTTTTAATAGTTTCTTCATCTCATGACTTTAGTAGACCTTTCAAAAAGGCAAAGGCTTATTGTGGAGGCTGTAAAAGGCAGCGAAGAGCTTCAGGAAAGACTCTATAATTTGGGAATAAAAAAAGGGCAGGAAGTGGAGTGGATGAGAAGAAGTCCCTGGGGCGGGCCTATTATTGTAAAGATAGGGGCTGGGCTTTTGGCATTAAGGAAAGAGGAAGCAGAGTGCGTACAAGTGAAGAGAAAGCTGTCATCTTAGTTGGGCCGCCAAACTCGGGAAAAACAACATTATTTAACCGTTTAACACATTCTCATTTTGAGGTTGTGAACTATCCAGGATCTACGGTGGATTATTCGGTGGGAGAAGTGCAAGGTCTCAAAGTTTATGACACTCCTGGTGTTTATAGTTTGGAGCCTACAAGTCCAGACGAAGAAGTCACCCTTCATGTTTTAGAGTCCTTTCCTGAGGCCCCTATTATCTTGGTTTTGGATGCCACTCAATATTTAAGACAAGTGCATCTTCTAAGACAGGTTTTAAGTAAGGGACGATCTGTTCTTCTTGTGCTAACGATGAATGATATTCTTTTAAAACATGGAATTCGCCTTCATAAGGATCATCTTGAAAAGCAGTTAGGAATCCCTGTATTTTTATTCGATGGGACGAAAGGGGAAGGTATTGAAGGGATATTCGAGGCCCTTCAACAGGCTCAACCACTGGCTCTTCAAGTTTCTCGAGAAGAATGGGATAAAAAAAATAAAGCTCTTTGGCAGCAAGTTTGTGGTGAAAAGTGGGATGAGTGGCAGCTTCGAGAAAAAACAGATCGATGGGACCAGGTTTTGCTGCATCCCTTTTGGGGGCTTGTTGCTTTTGTTCTTATTATGATGGTCTTTTTCTCATCTATTTTTTGGCTAGCTCAGCCATTTATGGATTTTGTGGACTTGGGTTTTGCTTTTTTAGCGGAGAAGGTGTCTCAGTGGGGAGGCTCTTCTTTGTGGTCTTTGTTTTTGGCAGATGGGCTGATTGGCGGTATGGGGGCCGTTTTTGTATTTGTCCCTCAGATTTTTATTCTCTTTTTGGGAATAGGTTTTTTGGAAGACTCTGGTTATTTGGCGCGCGCTGCTACGATTATTGATAAACCATTATCTTATTTGGGACTGAGTGGACGTTCTTTTGTGCCTCTTCTTTCGGGGTTTGCTTGTGCGGTTCCTGCTATCTTATCCAGTCGATCTTTGAAATCCAGAAAAGAAAGGTGGATTGCCGTATCCATTATTCCTTTTATGACTTGTTCTGCTCGCCTTCCTGTTTATGCTTTATTATTAAGCTTTTTATTTATGGGAGACGCTGCTTGGAAGCCAGGTCTTGCTCTTTTGGGAATCTATGTTTTTTCTATTGTTTTGGGGGGAATCGCGGCATTTATTTTGAATAAACTTTTAAAGGTCTCAGAAGAATCTTTTTTTACTATGGATTTGCCTCTTTACAGGAAGCCTGTTTTGCAGGTGCTTTTGAAAACAGCCCTTTTAAGAACTCAAGCTTATATTAAAAAAGCTGGGCCTATGATTTTTATTTTGTCTGTATTGATCTGGGCGGCCTCTCATTTTCCTTATTATAAAGACCTTTCTACTTCCGAACAGGTTCAAAAAAGTGTTGCAGGACAGGTGGGGCAGGTTTTAGAACCTATTTTTGAGCCAATGGGGGGAGACTGGCGTGTAGGTGTGGGGCTGATGAGTGCCTTTGCGGCTAGAGAGGTTTTTGTCTCTTCTTTAGCGATTATGTTTAATGTTACAGAGGATGTTGAAGAAGAAGGTGTTCGGAATTCTCTTTTAGCAAAAATGAAACAGGCGAAGAATCTTCAAGGAGAACCTGTTTTTACGTTATCTTCTGTCTTGGGGCTCATTTTATTTTTTATGATTGCTTTGCAATGTGTTTCCACGAGTACTGTTGTGGCTAAAGAGATGAATTCTTTAAAATTTGCTCTTTATCAGGTTATAAGCATGAATATTATAGCTTATATTTTGACAGTGGCATTGGTGCAGGGATTAAGAACCCTGGGTGTTCCATAAATAGAGGAAAGGGAAGAAGTTTTTGAAAAAACTAGAGCGTCAATTAGGGTTAAGTGCTGTCATTGCCATGGGCATTGGAGCCTCTTTAGGAAGTGGAATTTTTGTCCTCCCCTCTGTGGCTTTGGCTCATACGGGGCCCTCTGTTTGGTTAGCCTATCTTCTAGCTGGTCTTTGTATTATCCCTTCCAGTTTATCTAAAGCCGAGTTGGCAACAGCAATGCCTTCTTCTGGAGGGGTTTACGTTTATATAGAGCGAACTTTTGGACCCATGGCTGGGGCTATTGCTGGTTTAGGACTTTATTTAACGCTTCTTCTTAAAAATGCCTTTGCCTTAGTGGGGTTTGGTGCTTATTTAAGTGTTTTTACAGATATTCCTGTGGTGGTAACGGCTCTTTCCTTTTTAGCCCTGATGGTTGTTATTAACATATTGGGGGTCGGGAAGGTCAGTAAAATTTTAGTTTTAATTGTTGGCGTGAGTGTTGTCACCCTAGTTGGACTGTCTGTGCAAGGCTTTTGGGTTTTAGAACCTTTACATATGGAGCCCTTGTTTCCCAAGGGGACTTATCAGTTTTTTTATACACTTTGTCTGGTATTTGTATCTTATGCAGGCGTTACAAAGCTTGTTGCTGTTTCTGAGGAGATCAAGAACCCAGAGAAAAATCTGCCTCGAGGGATCATTATTTCTGTTGTAAGTTTGGCTGTTATTTACAGCTCTGTGTCCTACGTACTTGCAGGAGTTCTACCTTACTCGCATTATCAAAATGATTTAAAGCCTATTTATACCTTAGCACGCCATTTATCTGGTCCTTATGTGGGTGTTGGAGTGGCTGTTATTTCTGTTTTGACCATGGTGGCTCAGGCAAATACGGGTATTTTAGCGTCATCTCGTTTTCCTTTTGCCATGAGTAGAGATCGTTTAATGCCTTCTTTCTTGGGGCAGCTTCATAAAAAATATCTCACGCCTATCTGGAGTATTATTTTATCTGGAGCCCTTGTTTCATGCTTTATTTTATTTCTGAATGTAGAATCTTTAGCCAAGTGGGCCAGTGCTTTTTTGTTTCTGGTTTTTGCTTTTGTGAACATGTCCGTGATTGTTTTAAGGGAGACGAGAGTGCAATGGTATGGCCCCAGTTATCATTCTCCGTTTTATCCATGGATGCAGGTTTTTGGTGTTTTGGTGAGTTTATTCGCTTTTTTTATTATTGGTTTTACAATGTTAGAAGCGGTATTGTTTATCAGCATCCCAGGAGCTCTTTTATATTTTCTTTTCGGCAGGTATCGAACCGAGAGAAAGGGGGTTTTAGGGTTTAGAGGCGCTCGAAAAGACCTAATTGAGTCTAGAGAGACTCCAAAAATAAGAAAAAGTTTTATCGATTTTTCTCAAGATGCAAAAGTAGTTGTTTCACTTTTTGGAAAGGAAAAATCTCCAGAGATGTTGTTTGAGATTGGGGTCGCCTTAGCTCAAAATGATAAAGTGGAAGTGGCCTTTCTTATAGAGGTTCCTGAACAAACAGATTTAGATGATATTCAAGAAGATTCTCCCATTATTCGCTCCATTCGTCGTCGGATTTTGACAATGTCAGAAAAAGAACAGGTAGAGATGTCATTTGATCCTATTGTTTCCCATGATATTTTTAAATCATTGCATGAAATTAGTCAGAGACTACACTGTTTTTGGTTGGTTATTGAATGGGTTGGTCGAACACATGGTGCTTTTACTCTTCACAATCCCATGGGATGGTTAAAAGGGCATTTGTCCTGTCATCTTGCTATGGTTAGAGATAATGGTGTGAGATATATTAGAAAGATTATGGTGGTTTTAAAAGAAGCCGTTGGAGATCGTTTTTTGGCGGATACAGCTTCTTTATTGGCTCAAGAATATCGGGCTGAGGTCACATTTGCGCGTTTTGTAGAAGAAAACTCAGAAGAAAGACGATATGAGTCTTACCAATACTTAAAAAGGGTTGCTGAGTATTGCAGTAAAGAATCTGAAATTCTCGTTTTAAGTGGGAAAGAGGAAGAAGATGCCATTATTCAAGCCTCTGAGGAGTTTGATTTGCTTGTTTTTCCAACACACAACTATACCTGGAAAGAAAGAATACTGGGATCTTCTGAAGAAAAAATCATGTTGAATGCAGCTTGTTCAGTAATGGCTGTTCAGTCAGGACAGGCTTTTCCTAATTGGGAGCAGGTCTAGTTTTTTTGCGCCAAACATAAATAAATGGTTTCCCGGCCAGCGAAAGCCATAAGTAGAGTTCTCCATTGATGATTTGGAGCTTGGTTTTGGTGATACGTCCTTTGCGCATATCTGGGTCAGAAGCACAATTGGGACTATTATTGGGGTTGACCCAAGTTATTTTATCTAGAAGGACACAATCCTTATAGATGTATTGCCCTTTTCTTTCGCAAAAAAGGTTTTGGCCTTTATAGGTCCAGTACAGACGGTTGGTTCCATTAGGGTTAAACTCAAAGATCATCTGAAGGTCAGGATGAAGAGGGGGGTGTTCTTTCCCTTCGTAAATAAACTTGTAATACTGCCAGACACCAAAAATCTTGTTAAGTGTGCAAGAGGATGACTGATTATGGGTTTGAGCTCCCCATGAGAAAAAGAGGAACAATAAGAAAACCAATTTATTCAAAGCTCATACCATCCTTTATGTCGAAGAATCTCTTTGACATCATTTTGATTGGTAAGCTCTTTCATAGCACGTTCTATAGCTGGGATAAAGCTTTTAAAATTGCCATTAGGACCTAAATAGGCAAGAGTTTGAAAGGCCAGCTGAACAGCTTTTGGGGTTCCTATTTGCTTTTTTATGTCCCACAAAGTGGAGCTTACAATAAGGCTATCATGATAAAGATGACCGTTCATGTCTTGAACAGTTAAAGGTACTTGAATATTTCGTTTAAAAGGGGCTTTTAAATAGGCTACGTTTCCCAAATAAGGAGAGTTGGTGAAGGCTGCTGCTAAAAAGTCAGCAAATCCTTCATTGAGAGAGCCTCCTTCGCCTTCAGAAGGCAGGTGGGCAATGGCATCGATATAGGCATGGGCGGCTTCATGACAAAGGATAGAAGCATCGCGTGGAATATTTTTGTAGGACTTACCATCTCCATCGGCAATCCAGATTTGCCCTCGAAAGTAGAATTTTTTTGATCCAGGCAGATTGGCCTTTACTTTTAGGAGAAAAGGAAGACGAGTGTTGGTGTTTTGTTGAAGCCAATCCATAAACTTTTGAAGGGTGTAATAAATTTGAACAGAGTTAAAGGCTTTTGATTCTTTCCCTTCGGGAGAATATTTGAATATATTCGAAGGGTTTTGAATAGGTTGAGTAGCAGAGAAGACTTTTAAAAATTTTCCATGAAGATGACCATCGCCCTTTAAGTATTTAAGGGGAACAATAGATGGTTGATCCAGAGAAGAGTCTTCAAAGGCCATCCCGATGCCTTGGATAAAGTGATTGGAAATTTCTTTTTGAGAAATGATTTGGGAATGGCCGTCTACCAAAAATTCGGTCACTTTGGTTTCCTGCGGGTCCAGGTAAGTGAGAGATAAAAGTGGCTGAAGGTGACTTTGTTTTTGTGCGATAAAAAGAGATTTCTCAAGGAGAGTGCCGTTTGAGGCCAGTTGATGGAGGATTTGTTTTTCTTTTTTCTTCAAAAGAAATAATTTTGTGTAAAAGGAGACGGATAGAGAATCCAGAACAATGCCTTTGGCATAATATGCTTTACCCCTTTTATTGATTTTTTGAATCCAGAGATTTTTAACTTTATAACCACCAATTTTCTGATGCCAGCGCTTAACTTCAAGGGACGCGGGAAGAGAGACTTGGATGGCATTATGAGGTGCCGAAAGTTCTGAAGGAGGTTTTTGCTTGGAGCTAGCTTCCCATTCGATGGTTTTAAAAGCTCTTTGAGAGCAAGCTGTGCTTAAAAGAAAAAGCAATAGAAAAAAATAAGGCCTTCTCATTTCCCCCCCCCATCTCTAAATAAGAATGCCCTTGATGAAAAAAGCAACCAGAGCCGAGATCCCATCGATTATTATTTTAAAGATGCGGCACTCACCGGCTCTGGTTTATTTATTTTACTCGATATCAAGGTCTTTTTCTAGATATGTTCCATCTCCGCTAATGAATCGAAGCTTATGATGTCCTGCGCCAAGTCGTCCTAGCTCAATTTCTTTTGTAAAGGGTACCAAGACCATAATGCACATCCCTTGGTTAACGCTGGCATAAGAGCGAATGTCATGGACCAGAACACCTTTTTCTTTTTTATGTGTTACTTGAGCATCTTTCCACTTGTAACAGCCATTAGGGAAAATGCCGCTCACAATCACTGAAACATCAGAATCTGCATCAAATCCACTGGGAATAAAAACACTGTTAATGCCTACGAGCACTTCTTTTTCGGCAAGATTTTGAGATTTCACAGCAGCCTGTGCAGAAAGAGCTCCTCCTAGCAATAAGATAAAAATCCATTTTTTCATGGTTGCCCCCTTTTTTTGTTTTCATCACAAGAAACATGCTTTCTTGTGAGGTTGTTTGTTTTTGTTTGCACTTTATATTTGTAAACTTTTTAGGGTTAGTCTAGGTGAAAAATGAATTTTTATTCTTTTTATTTGGGGACTTTTTTGCTCATAAGATGGGACTTTTTGTGATAAGTTAGGAGAGAATTTTTTTGAGAAGAAAATGTAGATAGTTTCTCTTGGCACATGGATTGCTGAGATACCGATTGGAGGAGTTATGCAAAAGATCAAAAATATTATATGGGCCTTAGATCCCTTTTCTGAGAACAATGGAAGCTTTGAGCGTGTTAAAGAAACCGTTGCTGTGTTGCAAAAAAAATCCAGATGCGAAGTGCAGCCCGTTTATGTGTTAGGTTCAGATAATCTCGAATGGATTGGACATGTGATGCCTCCTCAACTTGAGAAGTTTAAGGAGATTTCATTAACACAGCTTAAGCTTCTTGTTGAGAAAACAGGAATTCCTACAAAAGAACCTGTGGTAATCACAAACTCTAAAAGTTCAAGACGAGCTGATGTGGCTCAACTTATGGAATTTGTAGAAGGACAAAATGGTGATCTTCTAGTTATGAATACTCATGCTAGAGAGGGGGTGTCGCGCCTTTTTATTGGTAGTTTTGCTGAAAGTGTTCTTACAAAATCCACTGTGCCTTTGTTGTTAGTGAACCCCCATGTTCAGCCAGTGAAAGATTTAGAAGTGGCTTTGTTTTCTACAGATTTTTCGAAGTTTTCTCAAAAGGCCTTAGGTTACTTTGTTAGTCAGATGCAAGGGTTTCTTAAAAAACTCATTTTATTTAATGAAATCCCTCATCCTATTGATGCTTTTGTGCAAGCCGGTGTGGCAACGGCTGGAGGTGGTTGGGTGAGTGTGGAGCAATTTATTCAGGAAGAGTCTGAAGAACGTAAAAAGATGGCAGAGAAAATGGTAGCCGCTATACCCAATGAGGTGGAGACAGAGATTGAGATTGATGACAGTCCTGGCCCCATTGTGGAAAGTGTGTTGCGTGTAGCTCGGCAAAAATCCGTGCATTGGTTAGCTTTAAGTGCAGAGTCAGGAGATTTTTCAAGTTTTACTTTAGGCAGTATTGCACGTTCAATTATTCGTCACTCTGAGTGGCCTGTATGGGTAGATTATCGTCCAGAATAGGGGAGGAAATGGCAGCAAAGCGTGTTGTTATTGTAGATGATGATCATGAAATGCGGGAAATGCTATCAGAGTTTCTGCGCGACAATGATTATGAAGTCTATGACTACGACAGCTCCGTAAAGGCTCTTGATGAAATGAAGAAGGGGATGCTGAAAGAGAAGAGTTCCTTAGGAGATATAGACTTGGTTATTACAGATCTCAGCATGCCAGAAATAGACGGTTTGACATTGTTAGATGAGATCAATCGGCTTTCTCCAGACCTTCCCGTTATTCTTATTACGGCTTTTGGTAGTATTGAGTCAGCCATTGAGGCCACAAAAAAGAATGCCTTTGATTATATTTTAAAGCCTTTTAAGCTCAATGAAATTCTGGCAACTATAGAAAGGGCTGTGAAGTTTCATTCTCTCAAAAAAGAAAATAAACAACTTAAAAGACGCTTAAAGGGACAAACATCGGAAAACTTAATCATTGGAAAAAGTAGAGCCATGCGCTCTGTTTTGGATTTAATCCAGAGAGTGGCGCAAGCTTCGGCTAATGTGTTAATTACAGGTGAGAGTGGAACGGGTAAAGAGCTTGTGGCCCAAGCCATACACCAGCAAGGACCTCGATCTCATCGTCCTTTTGTGGCTATTAACTGCACTTCGATTCCTGAAACTCTTTTAGAGTCAGAACTTTTTGGTCATGTGAAGGGTTCCTTTACGGGAGCGACTCAAAATAAAAAGGGCTTATTTGCTGAGGCAGAGGGAGGCACCATCTTCCTCGATGAGATTGGAGACCTTGATTTGTCTTTACAGGCAAAGCTTTTAAGAGTGTTGCAGGAAAAGAAAATTAAGCCTGTGGGAGCCAATCAATATGTGGACGTGGATGTACGAATTATTGCAGCCACTCATAAAGATTTAATGAAGGCCATTGCTGAGGGACGTTTTCGCGAGGATTTATATTATCGTTTAAGTGTGATTCCTATAGTTATTCCACCTTTACGTCATCGCCGAGAAGATATTCCACTTTTGGTTCATTTTTTTATGGAAAAATATTCTAAGGCGAATCACATGCCCTCGAAAACTTTAACGAATCGAGCGATGGAACGGTTAATGGCTTGTAGTTGGCCAGGTAATGTGCGGGAATTGGAAAATATTATAGAAAGACTTGTGGTTTTATGTCCTAAAGATGTCATTGATATGGAGGACTTGCCACCTCTTCAGGTTGAGAGCTTGGAGCATTTTCTGAGTCAGTCCTTATCAGATTGGCCAACACTTCATCAGTTGGAGAAAAGATATATAAAAATGGTTTTGGATAAAACAGGGGGACGCAAAGAAAAGGCTTCTCAGATTCTTGGGATTAATAGACGAACTTTATATCGTAAAGAACAAGAATATGGTTGGTGTTATTATAAACGCCAGAAAAAAGTGGATAACCCAGAACACTCAGAGCCTCTTTCCTCTGTTTCTGAACACCGAGCGGAGTTTTTATAAGCTCCAAAAAGAAGAGAAAGAGTATTGGATCAAGAGGGCGATGGCTGTTTAAGAGGGAGTTCCACGACAAATGATGTGAGTTCTGGGTGATCTTCTAAATAAATTTGTCCATGGTGAGATTGGACAATGCTTCTTGAGATACTTAGCCCTAACCCTGTTCCTTTACCAGCTTTTTTTGTTGTGTAGAAGGACTGGAAAATCTTTTCTTTTTTTTCAGGAGGGATACCGCATCCATTATCTTTCACTCGAATTTTAAGAGTGTCTTGAGGTGTTTTGGAAAGCTCTAACCAGATTCGGGGATCCTTTGAAGAGCTGACTGCATCGCATGCATTATTTAGAAGGTTCACAAAGACTTGTCCTATTTCTGCTTCTCGACATTCAATATGGAGGTTTTTTTCAATACCTTGAGTTTCTACTTTGATGCCTTGTTTTTTAAATTTCTCATTGGAAAACTCAAGAATACCTTGGATCATAGGAATGATATCTGTTTTTTGGTAAGGGTCCTGAGAGCCATCTCTGGCATAAGCAGAAAGTCCTCGAATAATGCGAGAAATTTTGTCTGTGAGTTGGAGAACTTTTTCCAGAGTTTTATGAGCTTTTTCTGGAGAAAATTTATTATTTAAAATTTGTTGATCTAACATTTCAATGCGACCTCGAAGAGCTCCTAAGGGATTTCCAAGTTCGTGGGCGATCCCAGCAGAAAGTTCTCCAAGGCTTGCCATTTTTTCGGCATAGATGGTTTTGGCTCGTTCTTCTTTGAGGCTTTCCATGGCCTTTCGTATTTTTTCTTCGGCTTCTTTTTGTTGAGTGATGTCAAAGCGGATGGAGATGAATTTATATTTTTTTTGAGGAGTGGACTGGATTTCAAGTGGCACAATAGAGGTAAACACCCAATAAGTTGACCCATCTTTGGCTTTATTTTTTATTTCTCCCTTCCACACTTTTCCCTGGAGGATGGTGTCCCACATGCTTTTAAAAAAGGAAGGAGGATGGAACCCTGAGTTGACGATACGGTGAGTATTCCCTATGAGCTCTTCTGCGGAATATTTAGATATTTTGCAAAAAAGTGGGTTGACGTATTCGATCTTTCCATAATGGTCTGTCATGGCAACAATGGCCGAGGTATCTAGGGCTTGAATGATTTTTTTTAGG
>RFKI01000269.1 GCA_003694355.1 Bdellovibrio sp. | reverse complement strand
CATGGGAAGATAGCGAAACAGGCTTGTCATGTCGGTTTTTCCCATTTGTTTTAGGTGAAGAACTGCTTTGAGCAACGTCAGAGGGTTTTGGATATTTTCAGAAAAGGGAGTTTTCAGATCAAAAAGATCAAGAAGTGGTTTTTGGGCTTTATCTAAAAGATTGATTAATTTGATCCATCCCCTTTTTTCCTCTTCGGGCATTTGGCAAAGCGGCAGATGTGAAGAAATCGTCATTTCAGCATGAGGGACATAAAAGGAGGTTGGGGAGCTTTCAATGTGAAGACCTTGGGGGCGTGGTAAAAGAGAGCTATCAATAAAAAGCCCAGGGATGAAAAAGTCTTTATAAAATTCTTGCTTTCGACAAAGTCCCCCTGGTTGGGGAAGAGCTTCAAGAAGGAGAACTTTTTGTCCGCTTTGAGTGAGTTCAATGGCCTGGGTCAGTCCTGAAAGTCCAGCGCCGATAAGAATAACGTCATAAGTGTTCAAGATTCAAAGTCCTTGTTTGTTTTTATGATGAAGAAGGAGCGTTTTTTTTTCAACAGGTTTTTCTGTTTAAAGAAGCTTTGGCTAAATTTCTCCTGATTGAAGTAAGGTTTTTGCAGCCAGCTCCCCTGGAGCTCCCATAATTCCACCCCCCGGGTGAGCGCCTGACCCACAAAGCCAGAGCCCTGGTATGGGAGTGCGGTACTTGGCCCAGCCAGCTGCGGGCCTTAAAAAGAGAAGTTGTTCAAGACTCAGTTCCCCATGGAAAATGTTGCCTTCTGTGAGGCCAAATTCCTGTTCCAGATCCCAGGGAGTGAGCACTTGTCGGTATAAAATGCTTTCTTTAAGTCCTGGACAATATTCTTCCAGAGTTTCAATCACTGTGTCGCCAAAAGCATCTCTATGCTGAGGCCATGTGTGGGCTCCTTCTTTTAAGTGATAAGGGGCATATTGAACAAAAATAGACATAACGTGTTTTCCTGGAGGAGCTACAGAGGGATCACTGAGAGAAGGAATGACCACGTTGAGGTAAGGGCGCTTTGAATAATGGCCGTATTTAGCTTCGTCATATGCTTTTTCAAGGTAATCAATGCTTGGAGCAATAGCAATATCTCCTCGAAGAGGTTCTATTTCATGAGGTCGTGAAATAAATTGAGGCAGTCGATCAAGGGCGAGATTCACTTTTCCAGAGCTCCCTCTTAATTTGTAACTTTCAATTTGACTTTTAAATTCAGGAGGTAGGATTTTAGGGTCAATCATTTTCAAAAAGGTGCGATGAGGATCCATGTTGGACAGCACATGATGAGCGTAAATCTCTTCTCCCGATTCCAAAACCACACCGCGTATGCGATTGTTTTTTATTAAAAACTCAGTAACAGGTGCTTCTGTTCGAATTTCAGCTCCAAAGCTTCTAGCCGCCTTTGCAATGGCTAAACTCACCGCTCCCGTTCCTCCCTTGGAAAATCCCCAAGCTCGGAAAGTCCCATCAATTTCACCCATATAGTGATGAAGAAGCACATAAGCGGTCCCTGGTGAACGAACACCAAGATAGGTGCCAATAATGCCACTGACAGCCATGGGAGCTTTTAAAACATCAGATTCAAACCATTGATCCAGAAAATCCACAGCACTCATGGTGAGTAGTTGATTATGAAGTTGAAGGAAATCAGAACCTGCAGACTTAAAGTGTCGCCCTAGTCTTAGAAGCTGAAGAAGGTCTTTAAGGCGAGGGGATATAAGATCAGGAGCTGGATGATCAATAATGTTTTTTACAAATTTAGCCATTTGGCTCATGGCCAAGCCAAACTCGGGATAAATTTCAGCATCTTTAAGGCTAAAACGGGCAATTTCTCTTCTTGTTTTTGCACTATCAGGCCAACGACATAAAGAATCTCCATTGGGTAAAGGGGTAAAAGATGTTTCAAGAGGGATAATTTGATATCCGTGTTTTGTAAGCTCCAGCTCTCTTACAATATGAGGGCGAAAAAGGCTTACAACATAAGAGCAAACAGAAAATGTAAAGCCCGGGTAGAGCTCTTCGGAAACAGCAGCGCCCCCGAGAACATGACGACGTTCTAGCACGAGAACTTTTCGACCTGCTTTTGCGAGATAAGCTGCCGCCACCAGGCCATTATGTCCACCACCTACAACAATGGCATCATATTTTGGAGTCATAGGAAGCCTCTTTATTTTAAATCAGTTTGGTATAAATCATCAGGAATAACAAGTGAATAAAGCATGCTTCCTAAGAGGAAGGGAGGGAACGTTTGTGAGGAGGGTTATAAAAGGGAAGGGGGGAGGTTTTGCATAAACACTGTTTTCGTTCAAATTCCACAGTGACCTCCATAAGGAGCTCTGTTCCTGGTTCTGCATATTCGGGCTGAATTGTGGCCAAAGCCAGATTTTGTTTGAGAAGGGGTGACCAGGTGCCGCTAGTGGCGTATCCCACTTGTTCTTTGGAGAGATTGTAAATAGGGATGGGGGTACGCCAGGCTCCATGAGGCAGTTGTGGAGGAATTCCATAGGGCTGGTATAGTTTTTCAAGATGATCCCAGTTGGTGATAAGACCAATTAATTGGTACTGAGGGCCTCTTTGTTTTTCTTGTAAGAGAGCTTTTTTCCCTACAAAAGTTTCTCGATGGAGTTGAACACACCAGCCTAATCCTAGTTCAAAAGGGGTGGATTTTCTGGAGTCAATAAGGCAGTGATGCGCACTAAAATAGTCCACTCCATTCATAATGAATCCAGCTTCAATGCGGGCCATATCCAAAGCATCCAGCCCTGTGGGTGTTAAATCGTACTTGGATCCTTTTGAAAAAATAAGGTCCCAAAGCTTTGTGGCGTTTTTAGAGGCTGTCCAGATTTCAAACCCTAAATCTCCTGTATAACCTGTTCGAGTGATATAAAGCTCAAAAGGCTTTTGAAGAGAAGCTCCCTGAAAAAAGCGGAGGTTGTCCAAGAGGGTGGTTTCAAAAACATCATTTAAAAGAGCACGAGACAGAGGGCCTTGAACGGCAAGAGCACAGAGAGAGTCCGTAACATCTTGAATGGTGATGTCAAATCCAAAATTATAGCGAGACATCCAGGAAAAAGAGGGTTCTGCAGAGGTGAGTCGATAACGATGTTCATCAAGCCTTACAACTGTGCCGTCATCGATTATATGACCATTGTCATCACACCAGCACAGGTAGGTGACTTGGTTGATTTTAAGTTTCTCCACATCCTTAACGGTTAGAAAGCTTAAAAAACGTCCAGCATCTTTCCCTGTGATTTCATATTTGAAAAGGGGGCTTACATCAATGAGGCCAACGGCGTGTCTTAAGGCAAAATATTCTTTTTCATGACAAGAATCATAGGAGCATACGGCTGCAAACCCTGCCCAATCTTTCCAACGAAAACTTTGGCAAAGAGCAGAGGTCTTGGAATGGAAGGGTGTTGGAATAGGCATGAGACAGTCCTTTCTTTTTGTTTATTCTAGAAAGAGAAGAAGACGCTGTCCAGAATAAGAAAGAAAAGCTACTGAACTTTTTTAAGGTGTTTTTTAGAAAAGTTTTTAATATTCTCCTGAGACCTTTTATAAATTTGCCGCTTTTCTTGGCGCAAAGAATTTTCTGAAAAAAGATGGTAGCTGGTTCCTGTGCCACTTCCTGTGGAGGGGTCAGTGACTTTATACATGATTTTTTGTTGGGGGTCAGAGGATGAAGTTTCAAAGGTTGCTGTGATTTGATAGGTATTTTTAAAAGAAGGAATGTTTTGAGACAGAGACCCTTGAAGGAGTTTGATGTTTGGAGGAAGAATCCACTCTCCCTTAAGGGATGAGGTTGGTGCATTTGTTGATAAAGTGACCGAGAGAGTAAATGGTTTTTGGGGTTCAATTTGAGTTTTATCGGCAAGGTCTATTCTTGTGGAAATGGGAAATTCCAATTTTTTGGTATATTTTAGGGGAGAGTGTTGTTTGTAACTGGATTTCTTTATCTTTTTTTCGGTTCCCAGACACCCAATGGATAGGACGAAGAAACAACTCGCAATGAAAGCATAAAATATTTTTTTTAAAGAGAACTTGGGCATAATGTTACTCCGTTAGCTAGAATATTATAATAGGTTTGAGACCCTGCGGGGAACCGAAGTCCATTGGGCGTGTTACCAATGGTCCCTCCTGAATCATTAACTCCAGTATAAATAATAACCACAATCAAGTAATTTCCTGGGTCTAAATTGGAGATGGAAATAGATTCTGTTTCAGAGGTGTTGATGTTGCCATCAATATAGTTTTCAGAAACTTTAAAGGGTGAAGAAAGTGCATCTGTTTCTCGAATCAAATAAAGATCCATATCAGGTTCAGAGGGGGTTTCATCGGGGTCTGAGGGGTCTGTTTGATAAGAAAGCTCAATGGTGAGACCACCTCCTGAATGTTTATAATGATAAAAATCGGCATTCATTAAAAGGTTAGCTGTATCAATGGATCCTGTGTCGTTGGGATCATCAATTCCATCGATGAAGAAAGAATATCCTTTAGAATTAAGGGTGTAATTGACACAGGAGCCGCCTGTTACATATTGAGCAAATTGAGTCCGGTTTATGTTTTGTTTGTGGAGGGTTTGTACAGAGCTCCAGTCATCAGGAGTTGATCCAGTTAAAGCAGGTTGCCTTTCATGAAGCAAGCCAATGGAGCGAAAAGCTGTTAGTGGATCCAGGAATCCTGTGGAAGAAGTTAATGTGGCCCATATGTCAGGGAAGCTAGCATTTACATTATCTCCAGTTTCTGTGGCATCATCAAAAAGATCCCATAGGGTACGGGTTATGGCAAATTCTCTAAAATTCCCTTCTCCATTATTGGTGGGAAGGTCGCAGCCAGGTTTGGAGGGAGAGGAAGAGCATCCAAAGGTAGAGACATCTTCCAAGGGAATATTAAAAATATATCCATAGTTCGTTCCATCGGTGTTGCCAAAAGTATCAATGTAGTCGGGGGAGTTTCGGACAGCGGCTTGAAAAAAATTACCCCAACCTTCTCCCCAGGCCAGTCTTGGATCAATGATACGATTACCCCCATGGGAGCCGCCAGGAGAGTCACTTTTGGAGTAAACATCTTCAAGAAAGTGACCATACTCATGAAGAATAATGCTATTGTCAAAGTGATCAGTATCTTCATTGTTGGGGTCCCCTGTAGATGGGCTTGTGCCATTTCCACCAGAGATGAAAAGGCAAGAATAGCCCATTAAATAGAAACTAGCTGGACTTGATGGATTGGGGTCAAAGTAGGTGGCGGGGTTAAAGCCTTTTTCCCAGTAGATGTCAATATTGGGAGCTACAGTAAACTGTTGACATCCAGAAAAAGGACAGGCCCCCACTTGGGTTCTGAGAAAGTCATTGGCTTTTAAGACTTGATCAAGAATGTTAAAGGCTCCAGAGAGAATATTTCCAGTGGCTGAAGCTGTGAGTGTGATTCCTGTGATATTGGATGTGGTTGTTGTAACCTGTGTGGATAGAGAATAGAGATTTTTTCTTTCTGGCGCATCAAAAACCTGGGCTTTGTAATGATTGTTGTTAGCTCTTGATCTAATAGAAATGGTATAGGTTTGAGAGTCCATGGGGAGTTGCAAGGAGAAGTTTCCATTTGCGTCTGTTTCTCCGCATTGAGCCACATTGCCATTGCTATCAGTGACTTCAATTTCGGCATAGCGAATAGGGAGAGGTGTTGTGACTTCCCCAGAAAGGATGCCGTTGATGATTTCTCTTGGTTTATAGGTGGCTGTTCCAGAAACAGTAGTGACATTTCCCGTGTATGTTTTAATTGTGTCGCAGTAGGAAGGGGGAGCTGGACCTTGCTGGCATAAAGGGGTGGAGCGAGGAGCCTGGTTGACAGGGGGGCTTTTTTTGTTGGAACAGCTCATGCTTGCAGATAAAAGCAAAAAAAGTATGAGGTTTTGAATTCTTAGCACGAAAGAAAGCCCCTTTGTTTTCGCCAATGGTCTTAAGACTTATCGGCAGAAATACAGAGGGACTTAACTGGTGAGAGGGTTATTTATGTTTCAAAAAGAAACACTTCCAATAGGATCTCAATTTGAGAATAGAAAGATTTAGGGCTTTTCTTTCTGAATCAGGTTAAGAATAACTTCATGTTGGGTTTTCATGGCTAGCTGAATTTTTTGAGGGTCTTTAAGGGCTTCCTTAGGTAGGAGCTCTTCATAGGAAGACTTGATTCGCTTTATAACAGCCCCCGATTGGAAGACGTGGGTAACAATATAAGGGTTTTGAAAACCCCAATCTTCAGTTTGTACATGATAAAGTAGACCATTGATACTGATATCTGAATTAAAGCCTTTTTGCATGTGCTTTACTCCTACCTTTTTTATATACTCGAAAATTGTTTTCTTGTCATACAGAAGTCCAGTTTTAAATCAAAGAAGTTCTCGAAAGAGGATAGAGATGGCGACTTCTTTGAATCTTTTAAAATTCTGGACTTTTTGGTTTCTAGTCAAAGGAATTCTCTCCAGTTAGAATAAGGGAATGATTGAGTTTTCACACACTTATAAAGTGTATTCAGGCTCTGTTCCAGCCCTTAAGGATGTGAACTTGCAAATCTCCAAGGGAGATTTTGTTTTTCTAACTGGGCCCAGTGGGGCTGGAAAAACAACAATGTTTCGCTTAATTTCTGCTTTTGATCGTCCTAGTTCTGGAAAGGTCATTGTTGCAGGTTATGACGTCAGTCAGATGAGCCCCCAGGAGCTTCCCGCTTTTCGAAGAAAAATAGGGGTGATCTATCAGGATTTTCGTCTTTTAAAAGATAGAACGGTTTTTGAGAACGTGGCTCTTCCTCTTCAGATTAGAAATATGAGAGGAGACTATATAGAAAGTCGCGTGAAAAAATATTTGGAACAAGTGGGTTTGTTACACAAGATGAACAGTTATCCTTTGCAGCTCTCTGGAGGTGAGCAACAGCGGGTGGCTATTGCAAGAGCCCTCATTCATCAGCCTAGTATTTTAATAGCTGATGAGCCCACAGGTAATTTGGATCCACATTTGAGCAAAGAAATCATTCATTTATTGGAAAAAGTAAATGCCCAAGGCACCACCGTTTTTGTGGCCACTCATGATTTAGAGCTGGTCAATAAAAGCTCAAAAAAAGTTGTTAAGATCTGTGACGGTCATATTGTGGAGGGAGATTCGTGAACTATCAATATCTGTGGAGAAACCTTGTTCGGAGTTGGGTGCAGGGGTTTCGACTTCAGTTTGTTACATTATGTGTGCTGACGGGAACCTATGTAGTTATAGCTTTGGGTCTTTTGGGACTTTTTAATATGAATCGCATTTTGAGTCTTTGGGGTGATCATGTACGAATCAGTGTTTACTTTACAGATGAAGCTACGCAAGAAGACATTTCCAAAGTAAAATCATTTTTGAAAAAAGAAAAACATGTGAAAGACTTTTATTTTATTTCAAAAGATAGAGCTGCAGAGCTTTTTCTCACTCAACTTTCTTCACTTTCAAAAGGACTTTCAGCCGAATTAAAGTCCTCTAATCCTTTGCCTAGAAGTTTTGAAGTGAGCTTGGTGAAAAGTGTTAAATCCACTTTGATTAAGGAACTCAAACGTCTTTCAGAAAAATTGGGAAGGTTTTCAGGTGTTGATGATGTTAGTTACGGACAAGGGTGGATAGAAAACTATGCACAGGTGTTAAATGGATTTTCTTTAACAGGAGTTTTAATTATTTCTGTGCTCATCTTAGGGGGGCTGTTTGTGATTGGAAATGTGATTAGAAGTACAATTTATCAGCGAAGGGAGGAAATAGAACTCCTTGAACTTTTTGGGGCGCCCTCTCACTTTATTAAAATCCCTTTTGTGATTGAAGGCGCTGTTTTAGGGTTTCTCTCATCTATTTTTGCCTTGTTGATTTGTTATGCAATATATGTTTGGCAATCAAGAATCTTTATGGAAAACCTAGGATTTTTGGGAATCAATGAAGCCTTGTCCTATATGCACCCTCTTCATCTTGTGCTTTTTACTTTTGTTGGGATGTTTATAGGAGGACTTGGATCTTTCTTGGTTGTGAGGAATATAAACTCGGGATGGGCTGCATCTGAAGGGCAGCTCTAGGTTCAATATGAAAAAAACAGGATTGATTTGTTTTTTAATTTGTCTTTGTTCGATGGAAGTTTTGCCATCACCGGCTAGGAGTTTATCCGAAGAGTATCGAAATTTTAGAAGAAAGGCTGTCCAGATAGATAAGAACAGTCGAAAAATTTTAGCCACTTTATATACAATGACAAAACGTCTAAAGCATTTAAGCAAAAAGAGAAATCGATTAAACAATCGAATTATAGATGTG
>RFKI01000268.1 GCA_003694355.1 Bdellovibrio sp. | reverse complement strand
TTTAGTTCCTCTAAATCTAACTTAGATATTACTTCAATTGCTTTTTAGGTGTATCAAATATAATGTATTTTTTTTGAAAAAGACTTGAATCTTCTTTATCAAATTCTTTTAAAAATGGATTTATGATGGAAACAATAGATCCTCTAAGATTTATAATCCCCACATATCTCTTATCCTTAACAGGGTATTCTGTAAACTCTATATAATCTATAACTTCCTGAACAGACTCAAAAGTCACAGCATACAAACTCTCACCCACTTGAAAAGAGAGCAAGTGCTCTGTTATTTTTATATCAGTTTCACTTTGAGAAGTGACAGATTGTTTATTAAAAATATCAACCAGCATGCTTATACCTCTCTGGTTTGTAACAGGACATTTTTTTCAAAATACGATCAAAGGGGAGCATGAAAATGGGTTTCCCTGTTGCTAAAATAGTCACTCCACTGATTTCAGGAAGAGATTGAAAATAATCTTTCGTTTCTTTCACCACCAAATCTGTATGAACCTTCACTTTTGAAACTCTAAGGGCCACTTTCCGTTCACCACATCTTAAAACACAAGCAGTCACTTCATCTTCTTCTTTAAAACTGTCAGAATGGTAAACTTTCCTTAAATCCAAACAGGGAATAAATTCATCTCGAAAAGAGAAGAAAAGTTCATCATTATTCGAAACGATTTTAGAACTCTCATCTCGACATATCTCTATAATATCGTTAATAGGGGAAGCATACTCTCTACCATTGATTTCATAAATAATCGAAGAAACAACAGACATGCTTAAGGGCAACTCAATGGTAAATAAGGTACCCTGCCCTAATTGAGTTTCAACAAAAACTTCTCCACCAAGAGACAAAATAGAGGTTTTCACGGCATCCATTCCAACACCACGGCCAGAAACATCACTTACTTTTTCTGCCGTGGATAAACCTGGATGGAAAATTAAATTCACAGCATCTTCTTCATTTTGAAGATGGCTAATATCTAGGCCATTTTGTATGGCTTTTTGTTTCAACTTTTCTGCATCAATACCTCGACCATCATCCTGAACTTTAACAATGACTTTATCGCTCACAATCTGAGCTTCTATAGAAATGTGGCCCTCTTCCTCTTTGCCTTTCTCCTTTCGCTCTTCTGGTGTTTCAATCCCATGATCCATAGCATTTCGAATCAGATGCACCATAGGCTCGGCTAACATATCAATCACTTTTTTGTCTAACTCAATATTTTTACCCTGAGTTGATACACGAATTTTTTTTCCTGTTTCCTTCGTATAAGAACGAACCACTTTTTCCATACGCACAAAAATGTTCTTAAGAGGGCTCATTCTCATGCGCATTGTATGTGACTCAATCTCAGAGATATTTCTTCTTAAAGAAGCATCCAGAATATCCCATTCCTGAATAAAATCAGGATTTTTCTTTAAGAAATCTTTATTTTTTTCTATCAGATAAGACAATTGATTTCTTAAAAGAAAAATCTCCCAGATATTATTTAAAGCTTTGTTAATAGAGCTCAGAGGAACTCTTAAAACCTCATCTCGTTCTTCGTTAGCAGAAGAAGAGGACCTATTTCCTGCAGCGCCTTGATCGTTTTTAGAAGACTTCTGATGATTTATTTTCTGGCTGTCTTTATGAAAGTCTTGACTCTCAAATTTTTGAGTATCTTTCCCAACTGTCTCTACAGTTTTTGCTGGAGAGTCATTTTTTTGAACAGCCTCTTCTTGGTTAAGAGCCTCTGCTTCTGAGGGCTTTTCACCTGACTCATTCTTTTCTTCTTTCATCTTTAATTGATCATGGTTTTGAATTAAAGCCTCAATCGTATCCACAGCATCTCGAACCTTATCATAGTCAAAAAGGTCCTTATTTTCTTTACATTGCCCCAGGAAATTTTCCAATTCATGAGCTGTTTTCTGGGTGTTCTCCATTCCAAACATGGACGCTCCACCCTTAATCGTATGAATATTTCTAAATATAACCTGAATGTCTTCTTCTGTAACACCAGTCTCTGAAGCCCTTTCTAAAATATCATTAACCTCTTCAAGAAGATCTTTACTTTCTTCTATGTATTCTGGTAATAATTCGTCCATCTCTCCCATATTATGCCACCTTCTTTAAAACAGATGATGAAATGGATTTTTCTCTCTCTACAAAATCAGAAGTGAACATCTCCCCTGCTCCCAAAACAAGCAATCCGCCAGGTTTAATCCTACTGTAAATCTTTTTTAAAAGCTTTGTTCTATGTTCTTCCGTAAAATAAATTAAGATATTTCGACAAAATATCAAATCCTGATCACTAAAAGTAATTTTAAAAATATCTCCCACATTAAATCGCACAAAATTTTTAGCTTCCGGATGAATTTCATAAACAACACCACGAGGCGTTTCTTTTTTAGAAAAGTATTTCACTAAAATATCTTTATACTTCCCAGAAACTCTCTGAAAAGACACTTGGCTATACACGCCCTTTTTAGCTACTTCTATTTTTTCAGCATCAGCATCAATACCTACGATTTTAAAATGTGAAAATCCAGCTTCTCGAAGAGCTACATACAACGAGTAAGCCTCTTCTCCAGAAGAAACTCCCAAACACAAAATATTTAATGGCTCTTCTTTTCTGGATTTAAAGTAATCTGTTACAAGGTCAAATTGCTCTGGGTGCCTAAAGAAAAAAGTCTCATTAATAGTCACTGCGGACTTCAACCAGCTAGGAAGGTCTGGAAGACGTTCTAAAGAGCTCAAAGCTTCATCCATTGTTTTTGTTGGAAAATGATCTCTAATACTCTTTTTAAGAGACTCCATCTTGTGACTCTTAATCTCATGATGAAATTTTTTTAAAATCATAGATTTAATGCGTTCATCAATATTCATGCGGCTCCTCTCAAAATCACATCTTTCATTTCTTCTTCTTTATAAACCAATGGAGTTGCTCCTGACCGAATGGCATTTTCTGGCATAGAAGGCGCCTTTGCTGTAGATGGATCCTGAGCAAAAATTCTTACTCCATGGTCTTTTAATTGTTTTAAATATCGACTTCCATCATTTCCTAAACCAGATAAAATAAATACAGCCATATTGTAGGTGTATAAATCCAACATAGATTGCGTGAGAACATTAATAGAAGGATGAAAAATTTCCTGGGAGGGAGAGGGGCTTAGAATAAGCTCTCCCCTTTCTTCTTTAAAAACAAAGTCCTGACCACCAGCAAGCAAATAAACCTCTCCCTTCTTTAAAGGAGTTCTTTTTTGAACTAATCTCACTGGAACTTGAACTTTACTCATCAGTGAATCTTTCAAGCTTTTTTCCATACCCGCACCAATATGTTGGCAAACCACAACCATGGTCTCTTTAAAAGAAAGCCCCTTTAATAAATTTTGAACAACAGGAAATCCTCCCGTACTTGACCCAATACAAATCAAATCCATCTTATAAGTTTTTTTAGATTGAAATCTTTTTTTTCGATTCCAGGATTTAAAACGCTTATCAAGAGATTCTGCGCTTTCCCCTTCAATTAAA
>RFKI01000267.1 GCA_003694355.1 Bdellovibrio sp. | reverse complement strand
TCTCTGGGGTGGGTAAAACGGAAGAAGAGATTCGAGGGGCTTTAGAGTTTCAAATTGGCCAATTTAATGTAGAGAGCCCTCAAGAGTTATTAAGGGTTGCAAAGATTGCTAAGAGTTTAGGAGTGGTTGCTCCTGTGGCTTTTCGCATGAACCCTGATGTGAACCCCCAAACACATCCTTATATTCGAACAGGGTTTCGAGAAAATAAATTTGGAATGGATGTGAGTTTTTTGCCTCAATTGGAAAAGATTTTAGACAGCCACCCCCAAGCTTTGCAACTAAAGGGATTAACTTTGCATATTGGATCTCAGATTCAGGAAATGGATCCGTTTAAAGAATCCATTCGAAAAACATGGCCTTTGTTTTTGCAGTTAAAGGAGAAGTATCCCTCTCTCAGGGTTTTTGATGTGGGAGGGGGGCTTGGTATTGATTACGAAAAGGGTGATCTTCAAAGTGAAGAGCAAAGAATTCGACATTACGGAGATTTTTTAAACCAGTTTTTTTCGGGAAAAGATGATGTGGAAGTGATTTGTGAGCCAGGCCGCATCCTTGTGGGGCCTTTTGGGTTGCTGGTAACACAAGTGCAATACATTAAGTCGACCCCCTATAAGAACTTTGCCATTGTAGATACGGGAATGCATCACCTCATTCGCCCAGCTCTTTACAGTGCCTTCCATCGCATTTTTCCTTTAAGAGACTTGGGAACTAAAGATGAAAGAGATGTCTATGATGTGGTGGGGCCTATTTGTGAGTCTGCCGATGTTTTGGGGAAAGAAAGAGTTTTGCCTTTATTGAAACAGGGAGATTATTTGGCTATTGCGGATGTGGGAGCGTATGGGGCTGTGATGAGTATGTCGTACAATTCTCATCAGTTACCTAAAGAGTATGTTTTTGTGAATGGAGAGGTCAAAAAGGCATAAAAAAACCGGTTTTCATCCTGAGAACCGGTCCCGACAAAGTTTAAATCTGCAAATCCTTTTGCATTTCAACAACAATCAAACCAACAAAGTTGGCTTGAGCAAAACAACATTGGAGGATACGTTAGCATTGCTCTAAATAAAGGTTAGAGTTAGAAGGGTTGGTCGGTCAAAGGCTTAAATTGCCTTAAATTCTGTGCATATTGTTAAGCCGTTGAAATTCTTTGAGGCCCTTAAGAAGAGTGAGGAAAAACTAGACCTACGGCCTGATTTTAAGTGGTGCGTAAGAGTCCGTGGGCCTTAGACTCAAAATGTCCAGAAAGGCTCATTTCAATAAATCGGGAGTTTTTCATAATGTCTGGAACACGAAGAGCATTGATATAGCTCATGCCACTTCGTAGTCCTCCAGAAAGTTCCTTAATCACGTCAGAGACATGTCCTTTAATGGGCACATAAGTGGCTTCTCCCTCGGGCGCCATCCCTTCGGGCACTTCTCCGCGCCAGGAAACCTGAGCGGCTTTAGAGGCCATTCCTCGGTATTGTTTTTTGCCGTTTCGGATGGGTCCAGGGGTTTCCAAGGTGCCTGCAAGAAGGGAGCCTAACATAACGGTTTGAGCTCCACAGGCCAGTGCTTTCATAATGTCTCCAGAGGTTTTGATCCCTCCATCAGCAATAATAGGAACTCCCAGCTTAAGGGCTCTTTCTGCGCAAAGGGCAATCGCTGTTAACTGAGGAACTCCACAGCCTGTGATAATGCGAGTGGTGCACATAGACCCAGGGCCAATGCCTACCTTAATGGCATCAGCTCCGGCTTCAGCCAGGTCAGTAACTCCTTCGGGAGTGGCCACATTTCCGGCAATCACTTCAATGTCTTTAAACTCTTTTTTCAACCACTGAATGGTTTCCATCATGGAAACAGAGTGGCCATGAGCAATATCAATGGTGATCAGGTTGACTCCATGATCCACAAGGGCTTTGGCTCTCTCTTTGGAGTCCTGATGAACACCAATGCTGGCAGCCACAATGGGGAGCCCTTCTTTAACGAGGGTATCAACGTGTTGGCACTGTTCTTCAATGGGCATAAAACGATGAAGGATGCCTACGCCTCCCATTCGATGCATGGCAATGGCCATTTCACTTTCAGTGACAGTGTCCATGTTGGCGCTGATGAAGGGGAGTTGGATTTTGAGATTCCTGGTTAATTGCGTGGAGAGGTCAGGGTCACGTCTTGAGCGCACTTCTGACTTTTGGGGGACAATTAAAACATCATCAAAGCTGAGCCCTCGAGGCTTTTCTTTGATTTCTCTGGCCGTAAAAATAAGTGACATGAAACCCTCCCAAAGCTTAGCTTTTTACCTATAAGATGAATTTTGCACAGAAGCAAATGGAATTCTGCTTAGAAGTTTTTGACTGGAGGCCCTATAATGGCCCCTAACCTTTTATTTTGATTGACAATCTTGGCTTCTCTTATGAACTATTGAGTCTTCGGAGTTGTAAGCCCCGGTGGCGGAATTGGTAGACGCACAGGACTTAAAATCCTGGGGCCGGTAACGGCCGTGCCAGTTCAAGTCTGGCCCGGGGCACCAAATAAAAAACCTGCTACAAGCAGGTTTTTTATTAAGTCCTTAGAGTCCTTCAGAGCCCTTCTCGCTTAATTGTGGATAAACACCCAAAAGTAGGCTTCCCTCATTTTTTTGCAGTGTTGCAAGGGAACTTTATATTTATATTTTAATGGGATTCTCTCATTTTTTCGCTTATTCTTTTTTGATATGAAAAAGCCGTTTCTTTTATTTCTTAACATATTGTTTTTATTTGGGATTGGGGCTCCCTCTTCATTAGGGGCATCAGAGAGAGAAGAGGCTCTAAAAGCTCTTAAAAAATTGCCAGAGGGGAAAATCACCTTAAAGGTAGTGGTTCAAAAAGGGATTGAAAGTGCGGACTCCTTTCAAAAGATTTTAAACCTTGAAAAAAAATCCTTATCTCTTAAGCAGTCTTCCGAGGCCCCGTTGGATCCCTTATTGGTTTTAAGCTATCAGGATTTAAATAATCAAAATGAATCCGTCTCCATTTACTCCCCTTCCAAGTTAGTGACTCAGTCCACAGACCTGTCCTTTAAAAAATACTTCAGTTCAGGCACACAGTTTGAAGCTGGAATTGTTCAAAACCTGGGATCTTATCACTTTGACTTTCCTTCTCCCAGTGCCTTTGATTACAAGGAGTATCAATTAAAGGTAGGGCTTTCGCAGAGTTTATGGAAAGACTTTTTCGGGCAAAGCACGCGTTGGCAAATAAAGGCTTTGCAAAAAGAAGCTGAGGCGCTTCGTGGAGAACTTGTAGATGCGATCAGTGATTGGTTTCTTTCCATGGCTCATTTGTTTTACAATGCTTATCTTGCGCAGGTTAATGCCCAGCTTGCTCAAAACAATGTGAAGTTAAAGCAGCGTTTATATCAAATCACTCAACTCAAAAAGAAACGAGGCACGGCTGAGTTGCCAGATGTTTTACAGGCGGAAAATGCTTTATCTTTGGCTCAGGCGCAACTCACAGATGCCCGAAGTGCTTTATTTAATGAATGGGCGCGTTTGGTTGTGGGGTTAAAGTTTCCTGCTTCGTGGTTGAAGTTAGATCCTCTTGAGGTGCCTCTGGGGCTGGATGATCCTTCAGCAAGAGCTTTAAAGGCTTGTGAGAGCCTGTCTAAAGAGGAGGTGGCTCAGTCCAATGTGAAATTAAAAAAAATTCGGAAGCGTTTAAAGGGGCGGGAATTGCAGCTCCTTAGTGCCAAGGATCAGTTGAAGCCCGATCTGCGTTTACAGGTTTCTGCGGCCTATAATGCCGTGGACTCTTTGAGTCTTGATAATGCCTTGGAAGAACTTAAAGACTTTTCTCATCCTAATCTGGTGGTAGGATTGAGTTTAACCTGGCCACTGGGAAGGCATCAGCAAAAGGCCAAATACCTGCAGGAGCTTTCAAGTCGAGACCAGGCTCTTTTTGATATGAAAATTGCTGAAGATGAGTTGGCTGTTAACTGGATCTCTCATTGCAGGAGCTTGAAGGAAGACTTTAAAAAAGTGAAGCAATTAAAGCAGTCTGTGGATCGGCAAAAGTTAAGAGTGCGACTAGAGGAAAAAAGGTTTCGTTTGGGGCAAATTCCTCTGCAAAATGTGATTATGGCAGGAGATGAAGCCCGACAGACTCAAAGTGTTTATTATCGATCTTTAATGGCAGTTAAAGAAAATTCCTGGAGTATTTTGAAAATGAGTTCCGATTTAGACAAGGAAATAGAAGGGCTTGTTTGCCAGAAACTGGGCCAAAGAAATTGCCTTTCTTTTTAGGAGAGATAGAAAAGGGTTGTTCCATTGAAAAATTTAATTGCTTACTTTGCCAAACAAAAAATTCTTGTAAATATCATTTCCATAGTTGTATTTGTGGTGGGCCTTTATGCTCTTACACATATTCAGCGTGAGCTTTTTCCGAATATTGCTTTTGATTTTATTCAGGTAACTACCGTTTACCCAGGGGCCTCAGCAGAGGAAGTGGAACGTTTGGTGACTTCACCCATAGAGCAGGATCTTAAAGAGGTGGATGGAGTCAAGAAAATCATGTCTATTTCGGTTCAAGGACAAAGCTTGATTTATATTCAGTTAGACCCGGATCAAACCACTTCAGATGAGGCCAAGTCAGATGTACAAGACGTGATTGATAAAATGAGCGACTTGCCAAACGAAGCAGAAAAGCCTGTGGTGGTGTCATTGGAGAGCAAGTTGCGTCCTATTGTTGAGGTGTCCTTGTCGGGAGATGTATCTGAATCGGTGCTTAGAGAAAAGGCGAAGTTAGTTCAAGATAAGCTTGAAAAAATTCGCTCAGTAGCCAAGGTCAACTTTAATGGTTTAAGAGATTATGAAATCCGGGTTGAGGCACTTCCTCAAAAACTAAAGCAGTATCATGTGTCTTTAAATGATCTGATTTTTGCTTTGAAAAATCAGAACCTCAGCATCCCAGGTGGAGTGATTGAGGCTATTGGACCCCATAAAAAAGAGATGATCGTAAGAACGATTGGGGAATATAAAAGTCTTGAGGACATTAAAAAGACAGTGGTTAGGGCTAATGAACTGGCAGAAAGTATTCGCGTAGGTGATGTGGCTCGAGTGAAAAGGGTGTTTGAAAAGCGAAAGTACTATGAACGAACAAATGGACATCCTGCCATTTATTTAACGGTGTTAAAAAAAGAAAAAGGAGATGCGATTCAATTAGTGGATGATGTGAAAGCTGTGATGGAAAAAATGAAGCCTCTTTTAGGCGACAAGATCCATGTTAGTTATATCAACGACATGTCTTATTTTGTGAGAAGACGGCTGAAGGTTTTAACCAATAATTTGGCAATTGGTTTGGTTTTGGTGGTTTTGATTCTTTCTTTGGTCTTACCCTCACGGATTGCTTTTATTACGGCTTTTGGAATCCCCTTTTCCTTTTTGGGCACAGTTCTTG
>RFKI01000266.1 GCA_003694355.1 Bdellovibrio sp. | reverse complement strand
GCTAAACTTTCTCTTTTAACATTGCTCATATTTTTAGGAAACAAACATGCAAATAGAGTGATGGACTTTTCTTTTACTAAAACATATTTAATAGTACTATAGTCGAAAATAAAAAAAGATCCGATTCCAGCGCTTTTATGAACTTCAAAGTTCATGTTTTTTGAAATTCCATCTTCATAGCAGCTTAGGATATTTGAAAAGTACTTTTCTAGATCAAGACTCCCTTGAAAGTCTTTACATAGAAGAGCCAGATAATCTTCATTAGAGAAGACAGAGAAATGAACGGCGTTAGAGGAAGTTTTGGTGACGGGAAGAGAAGCTTTAAGAGCATTGCTAATAAGTTCATCGGCTACCATGAGAATTTTCGAAGAAAGACTTTGAGAACATGTTTCAAGTTGCTGTCGGAGTTGGGAGAGGGTTTTATCTTTATCCTGAGACGATTTTATGGATGTACTTAGGACTTCAGTAATTTTTGAACAAGAGGTGTCTTGAAAAACGGAAAGAGGGTTTTGGATAAAAAATTTTGGATCACTGATGATTTTTGCTGAACGTTTTATTTCTTCTTCTTTTAAAAACCCTTTTTCTTGAACAAGATGTTTTACTCCATACTTTAAAAAAGTCTTAATGACCTGAGCGGGTTCGAGGTCTTGAGAGAGAATGATGAATTTATCATCGATAAATTTCTTGTCTGAGATTTGACTTAAACACTTTATTTCAACCATATTTTGTTCTTTTTTATCCAAAAGGTTTAAAAAAGGGTCTAAGTCTGTTTCATCTTGTTGTTTTTTCCTTGTTCCCATTTTATTTATCCTTAGGTGCTTTTTCGGCACTTTTATGGAGTGATTAGAGGAGGTTAAAAAAAATAAGACTTTAGGTTAGGATTAGGGTTCATGAGGCAATTTTCGATAAAAAGCCCGGAAGTAAGTCCTGGGTGAAACATTCAAAAAGTCGCTGATTTTAGACATGTAAATGCAGGCATATCTTTCAATTTGATAAGCAAAAAAACTCTCCTCTATTCCTGTTCTCATAATTTCGCCCCAGTAAGGATTATAGGCTTTATCTTGCTCTTTAATAAGAGGACGAATTTCTGCATCTAGTTGGGAAATTTTCTGGAGGGTTTTTTCTACAGCCTCTTTGTTTTTGGCGTTTTTTTCAATTTGTTCTGAAATAAGCTGATCTACTTTAATTTCCAAGGGAATTTTCTGTTCCATTAGTTTTTGAATTTTTTCTGCAATAGGTTTGGTTTTAATAGCACTTTCAATTTCATGCTCTAATTCTTCAACCACAAGGGCGGTTCGCCAAGCGCAATCTTTTTTTAACCGGACAATATCTCCATAGATATGATCTCCAATATAGAGAATTTCACTGGGGTCTAGGTTCAGGTCATTTGTGAAGGCCGAAGCGCTACCCCCTTGATAAATGCCAGGAGAGATGGGGGTGCTGATATTGGTCATGCTTCCATCTTTGGGGTTGATTTTAAGAAAACGAAGATTATCATAGAAAAATCGAGGTTTCTGGGCGAAAGTAATAACAAATATAAAGAGGTCTTCCCAGGACTTGTGTTCTTTTAAAAAGGGGTTAATGGCATAATCTAATAGAGTTTTTGTATAAAAGTAATCCGCATTGGTCAGGAGAAAAAGTTTTTTGCCGTGTTTTTTAAAACGTTCCAGTCCACGAACAGTATCTTCATCTTTAATAATGTATTTTTCAATATTATTTCGAACAATACTTTTAAGACTATCATCGCGATGAGCTTCGTCTAGAACAGATATAAGGTCCTGTGCGATTTGGTAATAATCAGGAAGAGATTGATACTCTGTGGAGTCTTTAAGTTCCACCAGTTGGGAATAAAGGGAGGCAAAGGCGATGGAAAAGTTGGTGTCCACGGTGTCATAGTTGGGACTGCTTAAATCCACATAGGTGCTTTTATAGATTTTCTTTTGAAGTTTATAATCAATGGGGTTGAGTCCGTGATAGCTTAATCGGATTGCACCATGACGACTTAGCTTTAAAACATTGCCATGAGTTTTATCAATGACAAGACCTCTTATGGCGCGATCAAATTCAAAAGGGAGATTAAGAATGGCTTCCGGATAATCTTTAGTTTTTACAAGCTTTTCTAACATAAGTTGGTGAGCCACTCGTTCAAACTCTTTAGTGTGGTAGCGCACAAGAGTGTGATCCATGTCAAAACCAATGTAATTAATGCGCTTAAGATTTAAAGTGCGATTAACATAAACGTTCATGCGGGGTTTCTATCCTCCACTTCAAAACCAAGTTGATTCCATAAAATCATTCCGCCTTTCATGTTATAGACATTAGAAAATCCATTTTCTTTTGCAAAGGCGGTAGCTCGTCCAGAGCGACCACCACTGCGACACACAAAAACAATGGTTTCGTTTTTGGGGAGGCTATTTATTTTTTGGGGCAAATGGTCCAAAGTTAAAAGTTTTGCTCCAGGGATATGTCCAAGTTCTCCCACATATTCATCAGGTCGTCGAACATCTATTAAAACCAGTTGATCTTTTTTTTCTAAAACTTCTTCGGGAGAAACATCCAGAACATCTGGATTGTCAGGGTTTTCTTGAGCTGTTTGAAAAAAAGTGTTGTTTGACAAGATGTCCTCCTTCCTATACTACGCAAAACTATAACAAAGTTCTCACATTTGCACATTAAAAAAAGGATTTTCATTTGACTCCCAAAGAAGCCATGCAATTGGCCATCCAGGAAGCCTATAAGGGCTGGGGAAGAGTTTATCATAATCCTATGGTGGGGTGTGTAATTTTAAACCAAAAGGGAGAATTAATCTCAAAGGGGTTTCATCGGGAGTATGGGAAGGATCATGCAGAAGTAGATGCGTTTAAAAAAGCAGGAGCTTCTTTAGAGGCTTTAAAGGGGGCCACTGTCTTTGTGACGCTTGAGCCTTGTGCGCATCAAGGCAAAACGCCTTCTTGTGCTAAGACCATGTCTCAATGGCCTATTAAAAAAGTTGTATATGGACTTAAAGATCCAAACCCACTTGTTCAGGGCAAGGGTTTGGAAATTTTAAAAAATGCGGGAATAGTTGTTGAAGCTTTTGGAGATTTTTCGGATGAGCTTCAGGAACTAATTGAAATCTTTTCTTTTAATATGAAGCATAAAGAGCCTTTTGTGGCTTTAAAAGTGGCGACGTCTCTGGATGGATGTTTGGCTTATCCAGAAGAAAGCCCTTTGCGGTGGATCACAGGAGACAAGTCAAGGGAACATTGTCATTTTTTAAGAGCTCATTATGATGCCATTGTTATTGGGAAAAATACTTTATTAATGGATAATCCTTTTTTAACAGTGCGACATAAGGATTTTCCAAATCATAAGAACAAAGTGGTGATTTTCTGGGGGAAGGGGTTAGAAAAGGAGATCTTTAGAAAAACAAATGTGTATCAATCTCATGGGGAAAAAGAAATTTTTCTAGTGGCTCCTAAAAAGACGTTTGAAGACCCTAAGGTGATATGGATAGAGTCTTCGGC
>RFKI01000265.1 GCA_003694355.1 Bdellovibrio sp. | reverse complement strand
AATCAAAAGCTTTTAATAATCGACCTTCTTTGTTGAATTTTTGAAAGGATCCATCAGGAAGGTGTCGAAGAAAAAAGTTATTTTTAAACATAATATATTCATTAGCTCTTCCATCGGCGAGGTACTTCACATTGGGAGTTACAAGTCCATGAAGATGAAGTTGTCTTGCAAACTCTTCTCTCAAAAAAGAATCAACCTTTAAGTCATTTTTTAACTGTTTTAAATCTTTTGAAGAGATCTTAGGGTTTCTTTTTTTCACTTCAGTTATAATTTTTTTGATGGTTTGGTAAATATCTTGGGGGCCGAAGGATTTTTTTGTAAATGTGATTTCTTGGCCGCCCCCACACTCATAGATTTTCAAGTTGCCTTCGGCAGTTACTTCCAGTCGTGTTTCATAATTAGAACACCATCCAAATCCAAATATGCCATTAAATAGTGAACGGCTATTATAAGTTCTTTTAACTTCCAGGTTAAAGCCAGAAGCAGGCACAAAGATGTCTCGCCATGTATCAGAGTAATTGGCATTTCTCATATCTATAATGGCGTAACTACTAAGACTAAAAAATAGGGTGAAAAGAAAAATAAATGATTTCATTGTGGCTCCTTTTTCACACCTTTATTGTAACAATTTTTTTCATGACAATGCCACCGATAATTTGCATGGTTAGCATCAAGGCTAGGGAGATGAGACCTATGGGAGTTGTGAATAAAGGAGTAACAAAAGAAGCATCTACGAGAAGAAAAAGAATGAGAATAATAAACGGGACTAAGGTAATAATAATCCCTTGCATAACTCCTTGGGCTGTTAAGGCTTCAATTTTTTTCTCAATTTTTTGTCTCTCTCTGATAGTTGAAACAATGGTTTCAAAAGTTTCTGCCAGGTTTCCTCCAGTTTCTTTAAGGATATTCACTGTTGAAACAAACATTTGAACATCGGGGCGAGGAATGCGCTCCCCAAACTCTATAAGGGCGTCTTCAATGGTCATTCCGAGGCGTACTTTATTTAAAACAAGATTGATTTCTTGGGCAAAAGGTCCTGACATATTTGCGAGCACGCGTTCCATGGACTGAGTGATACTTAATCCAGCTTTAACTCCATTTGCCATAATGGTTAACCCATCCACCATTTGGTTAACTACTCGAGAGCATCTTTTTTCCCAAAGGTGTTGTAGAAACATTTTAGGAATTCTCCATCCTAAAATAGTTACAATACTTCCCATGAGAAGCCCTAGAATGATTTGTGGCCAAAGAATGAGAAAAGTAACAACACCTAGTCCTGCACTTGAAAGGATTAGGATAGCTGCAATACGGTTTTTGTCTGCAGAAACAAGCATACGATCTAATAAATTAATAACTTCCTGTCTTGTTTCTTCGCTTTTTTCAGTGAAGTATTGGATGATTTTATCAGACCAGAGATAGGAGAGCATAAAAATGCATGCACCAAAAGCAATGATAACGAAATAATCATAAAACACAATTAGCCTCCTTTTCCTTCACCGCTAATTTTTTTAAGCTTTGGTCGCACCAGTTTTTTTTGTATTTTGGGGGAAGAGAGTTTTGAAGAAACCTTGTCAGGTGAGGTTTGAGAAGACGAGGATGAGGTGTTTTCCTGTCCTGAGCTTGTGAATAAATTGCGAGGGATATGAACTCCTCTTTTTTCAAACTTCTCTATAAAGGTGGGAATGCGACCCATGGCCTGAAATTGGCCAATGACTTTTCTGTTTTTGTCAAAACCAGTTTCTTTGAATCTAAAAATCTCCTGGAGAGTGACGGTTTCTCCTTGCATACCAACAACTTCAGTGATGCTGGTGACTTTTCGGCTACCGTCACTGAGCCTTGAGATTTGTATAATTAAGTTAACAGCTCCTGCAATTTGTTCTCGAATGGCCCGCACAGGAAGGTCCATTCCGGCCATTAGACAGAGGGTTTCCAGTCGGGAGACAGCTTCTCTTGGTGTATTGGCATGAACAGTGGTCATGGAACCGTCGTGCCCCGTATTCATGGCAGAGAGCATATCCAGGGCGGCGCCATCCCGACACTCTCCAACAACAATGCGGTCTGGGCGCATCCTTAGAGAATTGCGAATAAGATCTCTAATAGTTACTTCTCCTTCTCCTTCCATATTGGCGGGGCGTGTTTCCAGGCGCACCACATGTTCTTGTTTGAGTTGTAGTTCAGCAGCGTCTTCCACGGTGATAATTCGTTCGGTGGCAGGTATAAATCCTGAAAGTACATTTAAAAGAGTTGTTTTTCCTGTTCCTGTTCCACCTGAAATGATGATATTAAGGCCTTGTTCCACACAGATTCTTAGAAAGTCGGCCATAGGCTGAGTCATGGATTTAAAGCGTTTAACATAGTCTTCAATGGTAATACGTTCTTCTGGAAATTTTCGGATTGTCAGAGCGGGACCATCAAGAGCTAGAGGTTCGATAACAGCATTAACCCGGCTACCGTCTTTTAGTCTGGCATCACAGTAAGGGGTTTTTTCATCTATTCGTCGTCCTAAGGGAGTTACAATACGTTCAATCACATTCCTTAGTTGGGTATTTGATGTGAAAGTGATTTTACTTAAGGTGAGACGGCCATCTCTTTCCACATAAATTTTCTTGGCACCGTTGACCATAATTTCTGAAACCTTAGGGTCTGCTAGAAGTTCTTCCAGGGGGCCGAGTCCGAGAGCTTCATCCAGAACTTGTTTAATAACTGCGGAGCGTTCTTCACGGCTTAAATGTTGTCCGAGGCGATCTGTGAGTTGTGAAATAACGGCCAGTGTTTTAGATCGAAGCTCCTTTTCTTTTTCAGGATCTCCTTTTGTTTTTGTCAGGTCTTTTTTGAGGTCCATTTCTTTTATCAAAGCTGAGTGAATTTGCAGTTTTAGTTGTGTAAGAGCATCTGTTTCTTCTGAAGAGGTAGAAGGTGAAGAAATAGATTTTGTAGAAGGACTTTCTGTTTTTTGCTTTAACTGTAAGTTTCCCTTTTTATGAACAGCAGATTTAAGTTTTTGAAGAAGACCGCTTGAAAGTTTGCGAGAAATTTCTTTATAGGCATTGGCAATGGGAGTGTTTGCATTGGTTAGTACAAAGGGAGTGCTTTGTTTAACAGAATTCAAAGCGGTGATGTCATCTTGTGGAATCAAGCCCAATAAGGGGCGTCTTAAATTTTGAGCAATGGACTGTGGGGATAAAGAGGCATTATTAACTTTGTTCATAACGAGGTAGATGAGGTCTGAAGGGACGGTGGCAGTCATGAGTTCTTGAATTTGATGGCGAGTTTGATTGACCACAAGCACTTCAGGGGTTGTGACCATCAGGAGAATGCTTGAGAGTTCAATCAGGGCATATTGGAGGTCTGTAAGATCCGTTCCGATGTCAGCAACAATAAAAGGAAAGTATTGACCAATCAGTGAGAGTTGTTTTTTAAAAGCACTTCCTGAGGAAGTCAAACGCTGATGGGGGTTGTGAACAGCTCCCAAAAAGTGCACTCCAGAGGGGTGAGGTGCAAGGATCCGTTTCAGGCTTTGAGGAGAAATCATTTCTGTGGATTTAACGATGTCTCCAATGGTCTTTATGGGTTTAATGCCTGTGATAATATTTTGATCTCCGCAGCTTTTGCTGTCAGCATCAATCAGTAAGACTTTTGCCTTAAGCTCTTGGGCTAGGGAAAAGGCAAGGTTGGCTGCAAAGAGACTTTTTCCAACGCCTCCTTTTCCTCCGGTTACAGTGATAAGATGAGAATTTTGTGGCAGCATAAATTTTCTCCAGTTTCTTATCGGAAAAACGCCCAAGAAAATTAATCATTGTTAGCTTAATTTTGAATTCTGAATTTTCTTTTGATTCTTTCAGAACCTGCTGAAGCAGATGTTTTAATGACAGGGGTGACAAAGACAACGAATTGACTTTGGTTGCGATTAAACTCCTTTGATGCGTACAAAGAGAAAAGAGGGTTCTTCCCTGCATTGGCGGGCAATCGGTTATAGTCAGTGATTTGCCCGCTGGAAATCAATCCTCCTACAGCCGCACTCATGCCACTTCGGACGATAATTTGAGTTTTAATATCCCGGTTATTCGTAACAGGAGCTCCCACATTGGAGACAAGAGAAGAAACAGAGAATTGAAGTTTTAATTTGATACTATTAGAGCGGGCACCAATAATTTTAGGAGTAACAGAAGTTTCAATGCCCACATTCACAAAGCTGGTAGAAGCATTACCATCAGCATTAACTGTTTGATAAGGAACTTTTGTATAGGACTTAATTACACCTTCCTGTCCATCTTCCACAATGATGGTCGAGCTTTGTAGAACTCGGGCATGTCCATGGGTTTTAGCCCAATTCAATTTGGGAAGAAGATTTGAAATGGTTCCTGTAATTTGGCTCACCACTCCTCCCGCTCCTTCATTTGTGAAGCGGACTTGAGTTTCATTGCCCAGTTCAGGACGCCATTGGAAGCGGAAGCTTTTGATATAGTCTTTTTTAAGTTCCACGAAATGCACATTAATTTGGATGATTTTACTAGGTGCAGGCGGTGGGGCCGCTCTGACTTGAATGAGGTTCACCACAAAGCTTTTCTTGCCCACTTTTTTGATTTTTCCCAAGGCTTCAGCTTCATTGACAATCACATCGGGAACGTAGGCACGAGCAATGATCTCTGCTTCTTTTTTTTCTTCGGGAGTGTTGACGTAACCTTTTAGAATAAATCGACCGTTAACAGCTCGACAGGTGACTTCAGGGTTTCCAATGGCGCGCTCAATGTATTGGGCAATTTTCACTTGGGCAACAGGGCTTAGAGTTACAAAGGTGGTTGCAAGATCTCCATATTGGCGGACAACACTTAAAATACGGTTCATATCTTTGGGAAGAAGAATTTGACCGTCAACAACCACTTTGTTGTTAGCAATTTTAATGGTAATTCCTTCAATTTCCTTAAGAAGCTCTTTGATTTCCCTTTTAACTTTATAAAGATCTGTTTTCTTCACATCAATTCGAAACTCGTAGACCACGTCTCCTGTTGCGGGGTTGGTGATAAGTAAAGTGCCAACCCCTTCTCTTTTAGGGATGAGTCGTAGTTTTTTTTCTCTGCGATTGTATCGTACCTTTAATAGTTTTCTAAACTTGCTTCCGTCTAAAGAAATTTTTGAGGGCGCAAGGGGGATAGAAACATCATGGTAAACCCCGACAGAGAGAGAAAGGTATTTAACGATGGTTTTCTTTTTTTTAGCAAAAGAGGGAGTTCCCAGTGATATGGGATCAATCGAAAAGGAAAAAGTAAAAAATAAGAAAAAACTCAATAAAATTTTCATAGTCTATAAGTCCTCAAAAGGTCCTCGTCGTTTTTTCTTTTTAACTGGCTTCTTTACAGGTTTTGGAAGCACTGGGGGTGATACAAATTGTTTTCGCAATAAAGAAGCTGGAGCTCTTCCTTGAAGATCTTCCACTTTAACAACAGGTAGCGGATAGCGTTTTTGATCACTGGGGTGGCGAAGAGTTAGAAAAAGAGAGCTTGGGGAAGTGGATAAAATAAAAATAAGTTTCTGAGCTTCTGAAGGCGAAACCTCTACTGTAATTGAAGAAAAGTCTTTGTTTTCCAGATAAGGCTTAATATTAAACTGTTCACCATCTTGAATCACCTTAAGGGGCAAGTCGTTGACTACCACTTGTCCTGTAGCCAGAACGGGGACATTTTGTAAAAGAGTTTTGATTTCGCGATGTTGTTTCAATCCTTCACCCACATCCAAAGCGGCAATGATATCAATGCGGTCTCCAGGTTTTAGCAGCTTGGCCACCCCTCTCATTTCATCCACAGGAAGGGTGAGGGCTCTTTTGCCTGGCGCTACTTGAAGAGAAAGCCCTGTTACAGGTCCAGGTTCAATCACTTTACTTTTTAGAATTTGTTCTCCAGCCAGAATGGGAGCCAGAGCCACATGTCCCACCACTTCTTCAGGGTTTTTGATGGCATTGGGCTCAACATAGGCCACGGGGCGTTCCACCACATCCAGGTAAGAGTCATCAATGATATTCATGGCGCCAATATCTTTTTTGGCAATAACCACTTTTTGTTTGGCTCCAAACTTTTTATTGAGAGCGTCACTTTTTTCCTGTGTGTAACTATACAAAAGAAAAACAGCAATGAGAGCAGCTCCAATGGATAGCCAAAGTGTTCTTGTTTCGTTTTTATTCACTTTGTTGAACCTCCGCACTGGCTGTTTAAACAAATGCCATAGCCTGTTTTTATCCAAACAGGATTGGCTTTGATACCACTCATTCCTGGTCGGTAATTTTCGCCCAAATCATAAATTTCTTTATTATGAAAGTTTTCATCATCTTTATTTTCTATATTTGGGACATATTGGCTAAAGCTAAAATTGACCCGTCTCATTTTGGGAATAAATGAGGTTGTACTACTGGTT
>RFKI01000264.1 GCA_003694355.1 Bdellovibrio sp. | reverse complement strand
TTCTTAATGCTTGCAATCCTTGCATTTGCCGCAGGCCTACTAAGCTTTTTGTCGCCGTGCACTCTGCCTGTGCTGTCAGCCTATTTTGCCAGCGGCATAAGCTCAAGAAAAGGAGAGGTAATAAAAAATACTGTTTTCTTCCTGCTGGGAGTATCAACCGTTTTCTCACTGTTCGGAATGGGAGCAACCATGATAGGAAGCATTTTCAAGAAAAATAGGATTATTCTCACTCAGACAGCAGGCGTTCTCATAATCATTTTCGGAATATTGGGAATTCTTGGAAAAGGGTTTTCAGGACTGCAAATCAAGCTTAGAAAAAATAAGAAAACGCCACTTGGCCATTGCCTTTTCGGAGCGTTGTTTGCGGTTGGCTGGAGCGCCTGCATAGGCCCAATACTAGCCTCATTACTGTTACTTTCAGCCACTACAGGAACCCTTCTTAAAGGAACAGCCTTACTGTTTGTCTATTCTTTAGGCCTCGGCCTGCCCCTAATAATCATATCAGCGTACTTTGACAGGATAAAAAACAAGAAGCTCTGGAAAATACTTCATGGAAAGGAAATAAGCTTCAAAGCCTTTGGGAGAAAAATAAGCGTTCACTCAGCAAACATCATCTCAGGAATAATACTCATAATAATAGGGATCCTCATATTCAATGATTACCTGTACAAGTTAAACCAAATAGCCCTCCAAAGCACGTACGTCCAAGAAACAATAATAAAACTTGAGGAATACCTGAAAGGAGTGTTATTAAGGTAAAAATAATTTTTCCGCAAAACTTTTATAAACAAAACGAAATTCTCAACCACGTCACGCCGCGGTCGCATAGTCTGGCCATTGCGTTGGATTGCTAAGGGCAATGCCCTTATGAACCCAAGGAATGGCTCTGCAAAGATCCAATGTCCTTCGGGGCACGAGGGTTCAAACCAAATTTTTGCCAAAATTTGATCAAAAGCGGTCATGTGGGATGTTCACTGCGTGAAATCCCACGAAAAATGGCAAAAGTTTGTGAAAGTCCCTCCCGCGGCGCTCTTTTTTTATTAAATATTAATTTTTAGAAAAAATTATTAATTAACCACGTTCTTCGGCTTTCTTGCAAGAAACGACTTTATGTTGTCAGCGGTCGTGTCAAGTATTCTCAGCAAGGCCTCCTCGCTGTTAAACGCGTTATGGGGTGTGAAGACAACGTTCTCCATGTTGAATATTTTATGGTTTCTTATTATTGTCCTCCATTTCCTCAGGTTTTGCTTGTTGTGCAATAATTGGTGCTCCTCCTTAATTATTTCTTCCCCTTCTATAACGTCAAGGCCAGCTCCCCTTAACCTCTTGCTTTTCAGCGCTTCGTAAAGCGCGTCAGTGTCAACCACTGCGCCCCTAGAAGTGTTTATCAGAATAGCCCCCTTCTTGATTTTCTTAATGTTCTTCTTGTTTATCAAATGGTGGGTGTGCTTGTTATACGGCACGTGCAGAGTTATTATGTCAGATATTCTCAAAAGCTCATCAAGAGGCACGTACTTGAAGTTTATGACTTCTGCCAAAAAACTGTCCTTTCTCACATCATAAACCCTGACGTGCATTCCAAAAGCCCTTGCCATCCGCGCAACGTGCATGCCTATATGGCCACCTCCTATTATACCTATTGTCTTATCTTTCAGGTCAAATCCTGTTAGTCCTTCTGTGGAAAAATCGTTTTTTAGAGTCCTAACATATGACTTGTGGATGTTCCTTGAGAGAGCAAGCATTAAGCCGAAAGTGTGCTCTGCAACTGTGTTTTCGCCGTAATAAGGCACGTTGCACACAGCCACGTTCTTTTTTCTGCAGTCCTCCACGCTTATATGATCGTAGCCAGTAGACCTCGTAGCGACTAACTTTAACCTTTGGAGTTTTCTGAGCAAAGAAGAATCAACTTTCGAATAAATAAACACGGATATAACGTCCGAGTCTTTCACTATGTTCTTGTCATTTAAAGGATCCTCAAAGAATCTCAGCTTATGATTTTTGAGCTTTCCCTGCAAATATTTCCTTTCCTTGGGCTTTACCTCATAAAAAGATATTTTTGCCATTTTCTCTCACCACTTTTTATTAACATAAATTAATTTAATATCAAACATAGTTTATAAACATTACAGTTTCTGCTTTGATATTTAATACTGTGAAATAATAAGAATTAATTTAAATTTATATACAAAGACTCTCTAATTTAATACATAACA
>RFKI01000263.1 GCA_003694355.1 Bdellovibrio sp. | reverse complement strand
GGTATGTGGACTTTGGCCCTCCCTTTAGTTCAAGTGCTTTTTCAAAGGGGTAATTTCACGCTAGAAGACGCCCAAAAAACGGCTTCTGTTGTTCGTATTTACAGCCTTCTTCTATTAGCTTCCAGCCTTCACAAAGTCACTGTACCCAGCTTTTATGCCATTAAAAACACTTGGCTTCCTGCCCTCACATCAGCCATCAGTCTTTGCCTGCATATTTTTGTCGCGAATATCTGGGTAGATCAATTTGGACTCTCGGGCCTTGTGGGGTCCACAGCCTTGGCTACTTATTTTAATATGACCCTTGTGCTTCTTGCTTATCATTTTTTTATTGGCCCCCTTCACTTCTTTCAACTTCTTAAAAGCATTCTTCACATGTTACCTGCAACCCTCTTAATGGGCTTGGGTGTCTTTTATTTTTATCCCTTTATGGAAAACACTTTAGCCCACTTCTTCCTTTTTCCAGAATCCCTGGCTCGCTTAACAGCTCTTTTTACAAATATTTTTCTTGGCGCTTTTATCTATTTCTTATTGAGTTATCTTTTAAAACAACCTGATACACAGAGAGCTTGGACCCAAATAAAAAAACGGCTTAAACCCCGTTAACATTTAATTTCAGCCTTTAAAAAGAATTTATTTATTTAAAAATTAAAGCTCGAATTGAAGGGAATAAAGACAACTACAGCGCTTACGATGTTTTTAAAACGGGTCACGATGCTGGTGGCTGGGGCGGTAAAAGCCTTGGTATTGTTTCTGTAAATAAAACTCTGTATCTCTTTCGTAATGGAACAGGAAGCACTGGAGGGGCTTTTAAACAAACAGAGCTATGGAAATCCACGGATCATGCCAAAAGCTGGACTTTCACTGGCATTAAATGGACCTTTAGTGGAATGCCAGCTTTCTACTCCCCTACATTCCTGCAATTTGGCAAAGATTATCAGAACGCCAGGGACCAATATGTTTATATTTATGCCAATGAAGCTCAAAAAAGTGATTGGAATGTTCAAAAACCTGGAGGTATATCTCTGATTCGTGTTCCAAAAAATCAAATAGAAAGTTTTTCTGCCTACGAATACTTTACGGGTTTTGACTCTAATAATCAGCCAACCTGGAGCAAAAACCTCAGTGATAGAAAACCTGTTTTTCAAGATCCCAATAATGGAAATATGAGGACCAGCATAAGCTACAATGCTGGATTAAAACGTTATTTACTTATCACCCAACAAGTGAACCGATTTGCAAGTAATAATTACCATATAGGTGTCTATGAAGCTCCTGAACCTTGGGGCCCATGGAAAACCGTTCTCTTTAACAACCCTCAAAATGTAGGCCCAGGGCTAAATACAGGACCCAAAACGGTTTATTGGAATTTTTCCAATAAATGGTTAAGCCCAGATGGACGTCATTTTGTTCTCGTTTATACGGGACCCGGTCCTGATGAATGGGGAACCGTGGAAGGCGATTTTATTTTAAAAACAACACAGCAAGATACAACCCCGCCCAGTGCTCCATCTCGAGTAAAAGTCTCTCTTATTCAAAGAATTCTAAGGTTTTTCCAGTTCCCTTTAGTAAAGGCTTCCTTACTCCTTGGGGGAAACTCCAAACTGGCCACTTTATTAAAAACTTTTTAAAATAACTCTTTAAAATCTTCCACTGACTGAATCTTTTTAACCTTTTTAAAAATATCCTTTTCACACTCAAAACGTAGCAAAGCTGTTGCTTCCTTTTTTAATTTCCAAGTTTCATTATGGTTAATACTCTCCTGCCTTCTTTGCTCCAAAAGATCCACAAGTTGATCCAAGCCCTTAGATTGAGTCGCCACTGTTTTTAAAACGGTAGCTTGAGGATAAACTGCCTCCAATTCTCTGACGAGACTATCTGCCCCAGGACGATCTGCCTTGTTAATAAGGTAAAGGTCTGTGATCTCTAACAGGCCTGCCTTCATCGCCTGAATCGAGTCACCTGACTCAGGAACTAAAACAACTGCAATAGCATCTGCCACATTCATAATTTCCAGTTCCGTTTGGCCAACCCCTACGGTTTCTATAAGCACAATATCAAACCCATACCAATCAAAGGCTCTTAACATCAAATAAGCAGATGCACTAAGTCCCCCCAAGCTCCCCCGTGTTCCCAAGGATCGAATAAACACATTTTCATCAACAAAGTGATCACTATAACGAATTCGATCTCCCAATATAGCTCCATGATGAAAGGGGCTAGAAGGATCCACTGCCAGCACTCCAACAGAAAATCCTTTTTTTCTAAGCTGAGTGATCAATTGCCCAATCAAAGTGGACTTTCCAGCCCCTGGAGGACCAGTCACTCCAAAGCGAAAAGATTGGGAAGATGGCTTTAGAAGGCCCTCTGCTTTTTTTAAAAGCTGAGGCCCTTTTTTTTCTAAAAGACTGAGAAGACGTGCTAAAGTGACAAAGGACTTGTCCTGATCAAAGATTTCCTGAAATTCTCTTTCGATACTCTTACCCATAAAAACTTTCTTCCTTCATATGGGAGTATCTTACTCTTTAAGCCCTGAAAGGTCATTGCTTTTGCTCATTTATTGCTTCACCCCTTCCTGACTTCATAGCCAAGTCCTTTTGCAAATGATTGATCAAACTTCATTAAAAAGGAAGAACGCCCTCTTTTTTCAAACTTTGTCAATCAATGCAAAAGGATTTGTGCTCCAAGCCACTAAAATAATTCAGTTTTTTGCTCCTTCTTTCGAGCCTGTCCAAACTTTAAACAGCACTTTAAAGACTGATTTTTCGAAAATCGTTTTTAAAAGTGATTTCAACAGCTTACAGATCAAAAACTTGGCACATCTCCTGCCTTAAAGAAAATCAGAGGTAACTTATGAACTTAAAACAATATCGATGGATCATTCTTATTGCTTTTATTGTAGGTCTTTTAAAGGGGATCTCTTCGCTCTCTCAACGCTCTCACCGTCTTGATAGGATCTCTCCCCTCCAATTATCAAAAATGCACCTCACTCCCTATAATGCCTCAAAAGAGAAAAAACAGTTTAATAGAGGTACGGCTCAAGACAAAACAAATCAGCAACTATCCATCACAAAACCTACTACTTTACTTAATAAAAAAGAATCCCATGCTTTCGAGCATAAAAAAGCAAAAGGAAAACAAAAAAAGAAAAAAAATAAAAAGCAAGCTAATAAAAACAAAAAAGTTCTCCCACCTCAATCTCCCACCCAAGATCTCTGGTCTGCAGAAGAAGGCTCAGATAAAAAAGATGATACAACCGCCTTTTACCAAAAGGACACTCCTGTGACCTTTCTTCGTCCAAAAAGTAAAACCCAAGACATACCAACCAATGCAGATGAATGGATTTATCTATTAATTGATCAAGGACCTGATAAAAAAGCATCTCAACAGTTTATTAAGTTATTTCGAAGCAAGAAAATATCTGATGAAATCTATAAAAAAGTTCTTGAAGAGACTCTTAGGGATGGCAGAGAGTCTATCCTTTCTCAAGGCCTTGATATGGCGGCCGCTCTTCCTCACCCTTTAAGCTTTATTTTTCTTGCTGATTTCATAAAGCAAGAAGCTCAAGGTTCCAAACTTTATACTCGAGCTCAAGCTCTCGTTGAACAATATAAAACCTTGGCTTCAATGCCCATTCTCCTTCAAGTTATTGACCCTCAACAAGAAAATGCTCTTGTTATTGAGCTTGCAACCAAAATCATTTTGAAAACCGCTCAGTCTCAACTGCGTTCCACAAAACAAGACAGCCCATCCCACCGCTTTCAAACTCTCCGAAGAACATCTCCCTCAGGAACCCTCCAGACTACAACTATTTCCCAAAATATAGGCCCTTTTGTTCC
>RFKI01000034.1 GCA_003694355.1 Bdellovibrio sp. | reverse complement strand
GAGCCGGAGGAGACGGCACTTATGGGGCTCAAACCCCCAAGCTTGATCTCAGCAAAGCCTATTCTTTTCTTCAAAAAGTGTTATGGCCCCTCCCTGATGGCTCTCAAATGGAAGTGCGCTTCCTTGGAGGTGAACCCCTCCTTTACCCTCAAGTCATAAAAGACCTTGTTCGTTATGCGCTGTTAATTGTGGCGGGACGACACATCACCCTGCACTGGAGCATCGTCACCAATGGCACTTTAATTACCGAAGACATTGCGCAATTCTTTGCAAAACACCATTTTTCCGTAACTGTCAGTCTGGACGCGCGTCCTGAAATTCAGGATCAAGTGCGCCCCATGAAAAAGAAGGGCAAAAGCTCAGCTGAAGCCACACTCAAGGGTCTCCAATATCTTTTTAAATATAAAGATCAACTAAGAAGTACCAAGGTGAACAGTGTTCTCGGCAAACACAACATCAAAGCACTGGACGCTTATCTCTATTTAAGAGAGTTCCCCTTTGATCTTATAAATCTTAACTATGCCGCCAATGATGAAGATGAGAAATACTCCCCTCTTTATATTCAGGAAATGAAAAAGGTGGCTGCGGAGGCCTACAAGCAAGGGGGCCTTAAGGAACTGATACGCATCACTCAATTTCACAAACCTCTGGCTCTTATAGAAAGTGGAACTCGAACTTATAACTACTGTGGAGCTGGAAAAAGTCTTCTACAAATGGACACCAGAGGAGATATCTATTCTTGTAACTGGTTTATGGACTCGCCTACAGAAAAACTCAATGCTTCAGAAAGCACCCTATGGAACACACATTCTTACTCAAAAAACCTTATTGATTTGCATGAATGCCATAGTTGCTGGGCTCGTCACCTTTGCGGAGGAGGCTGCATGTTCGTAAACCGCACAACTCAAAAAAACAAACATAAAAAAGACCTTTTATTTTGTGAAAGAATGAGAAGTTTAACGGCGGAAGCCATTTACTATTACTCAAAATCCCTTATGGGAGAAAGGAAGGACGTATGAAACACGTAAAGAAACTAGAAAAAAAGAACAAAAAAGAAGAAAACAAAGAAACTTCTTCTGCTCGAGCGATTTTGAAAAAAAGTCCGATCGCTCGAGAACAAGGTTGCCCTGAACTTTAAAACAGGAGAGGGTCTATTGCCTTTTAAGCTAAACCTCAAAGACCATAATTGGACCTTAATGATTTTAAGGTCCATTATGGCTTTGGGGATTGCTTTTTTTCTTGTTGAATTGCGCCTGGATTACTTGGAGTCGTTTTTCTATGACTTAAGAGTCCGCTTGCGCCCATCTCCTCCTCCAGTTTCTCATCAAATCGCTACAATCACCATTGACCCTCAAACTCAAATTGAGCTGGAACGCCAACCCAATGTGCAAGATCATATTTTATTCTTGAAAAAACTAAAACCGTTAAAACCCAAGGCCATTATCTATGTTCTAAACCCTACTGACATCACGGGTTCCTATAAGGAGCTTGAAGCCTTTGCCCGCCTGACAAAGACTCTCCCTTTTTATGCTGTTTCCAATCGTCTTCCCCAAAAAGGGGTCAAAAATGACCTCGTATTACCGCCCCCTCTGGATCAGGTTCCTGTGGCTTCAGGACCTACAACCAGTGACTCCAAAACTTTTGCTAAAGATGGCGTCACCCGAAGACTGATTGTTTCTTTTTTTGAAGAGCCCTTATTGCATATGAAACTAGCCAGTTCCATTAATGGACTAACACATATTCATGATTATAAAGGCGTTTTTAAATTCAAAAGAACCACACAGGCCTATATAAATTATCATCCAACGGGCACTTATCCTGCTATCAGTATGCTCGATGTTCTCAAAGACAACTTTGACCCTAATGCCCTAAAAAACAAAATTATTTTTTTTGGACAAGACACCAAAGCTAATATTGATGACTATGTAATGACCCCTTACTCCAGAGATGTTGTGGCTATGTCTAAAACAGAACTTCATGCCAACATTCTGGACACCCTAATTTTAAACCAAGCCCCCTCTTTTGCCCCTTACTGGTTAGACCTGCTGATCACGGCTCTTATTGCGATCCTTACAGTGAATGTGGTTCTCCTTCTTAAATTGAGACCCACCAAAGGCCTTCTTGTCCTCGGGGCGGCTCTTATTGGTTTCTTGCTTCTAAGCTGGATGAGTTTCTCTTACTTTAACTATATCTTAAACATGACCCACCCTTTGCTGGCCGTTTTTATTTGTTATTACTTTTTTATTCCTTACAGGCTTATTATGGAGAACCGCAAAAGTTGGGAATATTACAAAAAAAATGAACTCCTCACTCAAGTGGAAGAGTTAAAAAGTAACTTTTTAAGAATGATGTCTCACGATCTCAAAACACCCCTTGCCCGCATTCAGGGCATGACGGATGTGGTTTTAAGATCTTCTGAACCCCTAAAAGAAGAACAAAAAAAAGCGCTTCAATCCATATCCAAGTCCACTGAAGAGTTGTCTAAATTTATTGGATCGATTCTGAGCCTTGGACGCATTGAAAGCAAAGAAATAAAGCTGCACCTTAGAAGTAAAGATATCAATACACTGATTGCAGAAGTGATCCATAAATGTGAGTATCTGGCACAACAAAAAGAGATTGAGATCATTCCTGAATTTGAGCCCATGTTCAGCATTCGCATTGACGAAGATCTCATGAGGCAAGTTCTCACAAATCTGATTGAAAATGCCATCAAATATAGCCCTCCTCGATCAAAAGTGCTTATCACCACCGAAGAAATCAATGGGAAAATCCTCATTCAGGTTGCTGATCAAGGCATTGGTATTCCCAAAGAAGAGCAAGAAAATATTTTTACCAAATTTTATCGCTCCAAAGATGTCCAAAATAAGGGTATAAAGGGCTCTGGACTAGGGCTTTATTTGTCCAAATACTTTGTGACGCTTCATCAGGGAAAATTAGAGGTGGACAGTGAACCTCAAAGAGGGTCCACATTTTCCATTATTCTGCCAACGGACCCCGCACAGGAAAAGGAGGCCTAAAATGATAAAAGTTCTTGTTGTGGATGATGACTCCGGACTTCGACTTTCTGTTAAAAACACCCTAACCTCCACACAAAAATTCGAGGTGGAAGAGGCCTATGATGGCATTCATGCCATGACTCAAATTAAAAAAGACAAATTCGACATTGTTCTTCTGGATGTGGATATGCCTCGCTTAAACGGCCTAGAAACTTTAAAACTGATTAAGGAACATGATCCTTCTATCATCGTCCTCATTCTCACAGCCTATGCCAATATTGATGATGCTGTTAAAGCTGTAAAAGAAGGGGCTTATAATTATGTTTCCAAACCCGTTAAAGGGGATGAACTTGTGGAAATGGTTGAAAAAGCTCTGTCTGCCTACAATATGATTTCTAATGTGGCCGCATCTTCCCCTGTTTTAACTATGGAATCAGGACGTAAGATCATTGGCAATACTGCTCAAATGCAAAAAGTTTTTCATATCATCAACCGCCTTTCAAAAGTGGACACTCCCGTGTTAATTCGGGGAGCCTCAGGGACCGGCAAAGAACTTGTAGCCCGCGCCATTCATATGAATTCAGCCTATAAAGAAGGGCGTTTTGTGGCCATCAATTGTTCAGCCATTCCTGAAAACCTCTTTGAAAGTGAGCTTTTTGGTCACGAAAAAGGAGCTTTTACAGGAGCTGATCAAAGAAAAATTGGAAAATTTCAATACGCTGAAGGAGGGACTCTTTTTCTGGATGAAGTGGGGGATCTGCCTTTACTGATGCAAGTCAAACTGCTAAGAGTTCTACAAGAAAAGGTTTTTTCTCCAGTTGGTTCTAATAGAGAAATTGAAGCCAATGTTCGTATTGTTGCTGCCACCAATCGCCCTTTGGAAGATATGATTAAAAAAGGAGAATTTCGAGAAGATCTCTATTATCGGCTCAACGTGATGCCCATTTTTCTCCCTCCCTTGGCCGAAAGAAAAGAAGACATCGAACACCTGGTAAATATCTTCATTCAACGCTTTAACAAAAAACAACACAAAAGAATCACTTCTGTAACTCCCGAAGTGATGCAACTTTTGAAAAAATATGAATGGCCTGGAAATATTCGAGAACTGGAAAATATTATTGAACATGCCTTTATTCTGGAAGAAAGCTCTCAAATACGCCTGACTTCTTTGCCCGAAACTTTTCTGGAAAAAATGGGCGTGGACTTATCCCTAAAAGAAAAAGACTCCCCAGAAGCACCAACTTCTTCTGAGCAAAACCTAACAACCTCTCCACTGCAGAATAAAGATACAGAAGAAAAATTTGTTCAGATCTCTGGAGATCAACTTGACTTTAACAAACACAAAGAGGCTTTTGAAAAAGAGTTTATTATCAAAGCTCTAAAAATGTTTAAGGGCCGCATAAATCAAACAGCACTCCATGCCAACATCCCTAAAAAAACTCTGTTAAGGAAGATAGAAAAGTATGGCATTGTTGCCAAGGACTACGCAGAGTAAAGTAAATTCAAGATCTTACGCGGCGACGCGATAGGTTAAATGTGAAAAATGGCTGTTTAATCAGTTGATGAGCCGCCAAAGTTTCAGTACACCTGAAGAGCTCATGACAATGAATTCTATACCGCCCCAAGCCTACACGCGTGACACCTTGGCTGAGGCCTATGAATGGCTGAAAAACCAGGGTGGTCCCATAAAGGAATTGGCAAAAGATGCTGACTCCCTGGTCGCTCTTTATCTTCAACACAAAAGGCGCCAAAACCATCGCAAATCTCTGGGACTTAAAACAGATCCCGTAAGCTCTCAAGCCTTCAAAGAAGAACTCAAGGACCTGGCACAAGGGTTTAATCAGTTTGAGCAAATGGCTTCGCCATCCCCTGACTTGCAACAAGCAGCCTCTCTTACCACAACCGCTTCAAAAACCACGGTTCAAGTTTCCTCAGAAACCACCACAACCACGGCCACCCCAGCCTCTTCGCCCTTTTCCTTAAAAGACCTGGAGTCTGTTTTAGATCCTCAATCTCTTCAGTCCATCCGCAACCTTCAAAAAAAATTCAACTTAAGCTCACCCATTGAAGCCCTACGAGCCCTGATTGCTCTTGGACATGAAGAGTTTCAAAAAAAGTTTCCCTCATCTTAAAAGGAGGGCTCTTAATTGAACTTTTATCAAAGATTGTTTATGCTAATTTTTTAAGCTGAGGTCCTTATGGCAACAAATACCTATAAAGAAACCATTAATTTGCCCAAAACTGATTTCCCCATGAAAGGCAATTTGCCGCAAACCGAACCTCATATGATCAAAGCATGGGAAGCAAACAAAATTTATGAAAAAATGGTCTCTCAAAACGATCCTGCAAATAAGTTTGTTATGCCTGATGGTCCACCTTATGCCAATGGCAACATTCATGTGGGACATGTTCTTAATAAGGTCTTAAAAGACATTATCATTAAATATAAAAATATGTGCGGACAACGAGCTGCCTTTATCCCCGGGTGGGACTGTCATGGCCTCCCCATAGAACTTAAAGTCACTAAAAGGCTGGGTTCAAAAGGGAAAGAAATGTCTCCTCAGCAAATCCGCCAAGAATGCCGTAAAGAAGCCCTTAAGTGGGTAGATACACAAAGAGAGCAATTCATTCGCCTTGGAATTCTCGCTCAATGGGACAAGCCTTATCTAACTCTCTCTCCTGACTATGAAGCTGCTGAGATTCGTGTGCTTGCTAAAATCCAAAAAAATGGAATCTTGTATAGAGGTGAAAAGCCCGTTTATTGGTGCACCAAGTTGCAAACTGCTCTTGCTGCTGCTGAAGTGGAGTATCATGATCACACCAGCCCTTCTATTTTTGTAAAATTTTTTCTAAAACCAGAAGATCAACAAAAAATCAAAAACTTGCCAGACCCACAAAAACCATTGGCCTTTGTGATCTGGACCACCACTCCATGGACCCTTCCTGCCAACCTGGCCATAGCCCTTCACCCTCAGTTCAGCTATGGTCTTTATGAAGCGAATTCAGAATATTGGATTATCGCTAAGGACTTAAAAGAAAGTTTTGAAAAGGAAACTGGAGTTTCCCTTAAAGGACCTTTTAAAGAGTTCAAAGGGAAAGAACTGGAAGGCCTAAAGACTCAACACCCTTTTATGCAAAGGGATTCCATTATTGTACTCGGTGAACATGTCACTTTGGATGCCGGAACAGGTTGTGTGCACACAGCACCTGGACATGGATTGGAGGACTATCAAGTGGGACTTAAATATAACCTCCCCACTTTAAGT
>RFKI01000262.1 GCA_003694355.1 Bdellovibrio sp. | reverse complement strand
GTTGAATACCCCGTCTTTCCAAAGAATTTACAACGGGGTTAAAAATGGAGGTCATAATAAGAGCTAGAACAAAAGAAATGAGAAGATTATCTACCCAGAAAAGCAAGAAGAAAAAAATAAGAAGCAGGCTTAAAAATGCCGTCATCTTAATGATTTTGGTTTTTCTTAATTGCTTTTCTAAATCTGTCATCTATTTAGAAGACTCCTTATCTTTTAGAATTTTTAGTTGTCTTAGTTCTCTTTTAAGTTCGGAGAATTTTTCGGAGGTTTCTTTGAGGCGACGTCCTAAAACTTCACTGAGACGAGTGAGGATTTTCACTCCTGTTCGGGGATTGCGATCAATGAGTTCGTAAAGGTCGGGCTTGAAAAATCCGATTAAAGTGACATCATCTACAGCTGTTGCTGATGCTGTTCGACGTCCATTTTTTTCCACAAGAGCAATCTCACCAAAAAAATCACCTTGTTTAAGACGAGTAATAAAAGTTCTTTTCTGAGAGGGATCAGCGGCATAAGGGTCTTCGACAAAAATATTTACAGAGCCCTTCATGATGATATACATGCCAACACCCAGTTCTCCTTGAGAAAAGATGACCTCTCCAGGACGGAAATTGCGAACGTGAACAATTTGTTCCATAAATTTCAGTTCTTTTGGAGAAAGAACTTCAAACATGTAATTTTGGCTAAGAGTTGAAATGACACTATTTTCTTTGTGCCCTTTCCTAAAAAAATTATCCCATAAAAAATTCACCATAACTGAAACCCATATGTTAAAGTAACAGATGAAGAAGGAATCCATCCGCTTATTCCGCTAGAAACAAGAACTTGCCTCCAAGGACCAGATTGTTTTTCGACAAAAACTTCTTGGCCTAGAGATACTTCAATAAGAGTACTGCTTTGTTTATCTGGTGCCGAGTGAAGGGCTACTTGTTTGGCAGTGATTGTGCCTCGGGGATGAGCCAGATCCCAAATTTTAAAGCCAAAAGCTAAAAGAAAAACAACGGTCACACACAGAGAGATAGTAACACTGACAGGAAAAGAAGGGGGAGGGAGGTTATCTTTTAAGTGTTTTTTCTTTTTCCCAAGGAATTTAATAAGCATCCAGAGGCTAAGCAGGAGAGCGACCAGAAGTCCTCCCCAGAAGAAATCTAAAGGAAAATAGATGAAAAAAGAAAGATGGAGCATTTCCCAAAGAGAATTGCTGAGGGGAGGAAAAACTTCTTTGGTTTTTAAAACATGTTCTAAAGCTTTCCTGGCGGGTATAAAAAGGGGAGAGATGCCTATTGCTCTGCGCCAATTTGCCAGAGCAATACCTTCTTGTTTCAGCTGGTATTGAGTTAGCCCTAAATTATAAAGAGCCACATAGTTATAAGGATCTTTTTCAATGACTGCTTGGAAGGCCGAAAGAGCCTTTTTAAAGTTTTGCTTTTGATAAGCAGCTAGCCCCTCCTCAAAGCTTTTTTTAAGCTCATGAGCTTTTAAAGGGGTGCAAAAGATCAAAGGGACTATAAGAATCAAGAAAGCCAGTTTTTTCATCATATCCTATTTTTCGGGGAGATTTTTTAAAAGGATACAGGGGGAAGAGTAACTTTTCAACTTGATTTTCTTGTGTTGAGTCAGAGGGAGAGTTATTCTTTAAAATAAACTTTAGAGAGGTCCTTTATGACAATTGGAGAAAAATTAAGGCAGTCAGAAAAGATTCAGTCTTTGCTCAATGAACTGGTGAATGAAGTCTCAAACGAAAGTGCTCTTATAAAAGGGCCGCGGGTTGCTTTGCCAGAAAAAGAAGAGGTCTTCAAAAGATTGGTTGAGAGTGTGGGATCTAATAGAGGACGCCCTCTTTTTTACCCCTATGTAGGGTCTGGAGCTGGTCGCGGTCCCTATGTAGAGTTGGAAGATGGCAGCGTCAAGCTAGATCTTATCAATGGAATAGGCATTCACATTTTTGGACACTCCCATCCTCGAGTGATGGCCGCTGCCGTGAGAGGGGCTCTCTCTGATTCTGTGATTCAAGGTAATTTGCAGCCCAATGTGGAATATGCAAAGCTAGGAGAGAAGCTGGTTTCTCTAGCTGGGCGTCATAGCCGTTTAAGACATGTGTGGATTACCACTTCAGGCTCTATGGCCAATGAAAATGCCTTGAAGGCTTGTCGCCAAAAGAAAACACCTGCTCGAAAAATCATAGCCATGAAGGGGGCCTTTGCCGGGCGAACAACCATGATGGCAGAGATCACGGACAACCCGAGCTTCAAACAGGGATTGCCGGAATATCATGAGGTTTTGCGAATTCCTTTTTATGATAAAAATTCTCCTAGAAGCGGAGAAGAGTCCCTTAAGCTTTTAAGGCAGCATATTGCAGAGAATGCTGGCGATATTTGTGCTTTCATGTTTGAGCCCATGCAAGGAGAAGGGGGATATAATGTGGCCCCTCGGGAATTTTTTATTCCTTTATTAGAGCTTTGTCGAGAAAATCAAATTCCTATTTGGTTAGATGAAGTTCAAACTTTTTGTCGAACAGGAGAGTTCTTTGCCTTTGAAACCCTTGGTTTGGGTGAATATGTGGATGTCTGTACGGTAGCAAAGGCGGTTCAGGTAGGTGCTACTTTTTTTACATCTGAGATGAATCCTAAGCCCGGTTTGATTTCAGGAACCTTTGCAGGGTCTTCGGCGGCTTTATCTGCAGGGCTTGAAATTTTAAATATGCTGGAAGAAGGCTATATGGGAGCCGGAGGAAAAGTTGAACACATACATAAAGAATTTGTAGGGATGCTCAATGAGCTCAATGAAACCACTTGTAAAGATCAACTTCGAGATGCTGGAGGTCTTGGACTTATGGTAGCCGTCACTCCCCTTGATGGGAGTCGTGAACAAATGATAAAACTGCTCCATGTGTTATATAAGAATGGACTTATGACATTTGGATGTGGGAAGGGCCCTTTTAAGTTGCGGTTTTTGTTGCCAGCAATTTTAACTACAGAAGATATTCGAGTTGCAAAAACGATTATTGAAAAATCTATTCAGGAGTGCCTTTGAGTTTTTTAATAAGAAGTGTTAGGGAAGATGATCTGGAAGACCTTTTGGTTTTGGCCAAACAGTTTTCGCTGTTAAGCCTTCCTGCGGACAGGAAAGTTTTGGAAGAGAAGATTAACAAAAGCTTGCAGTCTTTTCGCCGATCATCTTTTCATGAACGGTCAGAGTTTTTGTTTGTGCTTGAAGATCAGGATTTTAAAAAGGTGGTGGGCTGTTCTCAGATTAAGGCCAAAAAAGGAACTCCAGAGGAACCTAATTTTAGTTTTCAAGTTTTGAAAAAAGAGAGATTTAGTAAGGCGCTTGGAATTGGGTTTATTCATCAGGTTTTACGCTTAAAGGCTAATACGGATGGCCCAAGTGAGTTAGGGGGACTTGTTGTTGATAAATCCTATAGGGGACGACCTGAAAAGTTGGGAAAACTGATTAGTTTGTGTCGCTTTCATTTCATTGGTATGAAGCCTGAGCTTTTTGAAAATCAGTTTTTAGCAGAAATGGCTCCTCCTTTGACTGATGAGGGGCGTAGTGAGTTTTGGGAAGCTTTAGGTCGTCGATTTACAGGGATGCCGTATGTGGAAGCAGATCGTTTAAGTCAGATGAATAAAGAATTTATTCAAAGCCTTTTTCCTGAAGAGGACATTTATTTATGCCTTTTGGATGCCAAGGCTCGTTTGGTTATTGGGCGTGTGGGAGAAGAAACCAGACCGGCACTTCATCTCTTAGAGTCTGTAGGATTAAGATACAATGATGAGGTGGATCCATTTGATGGAGGCCCTCATATTAGTGCTCCAAGAGAGGAACTTAAAATTTTAAAGGAAAGCGCTTTTAAAAAAGTAAAGGAAGGAAAGGGGCCTTTTTCTCATCGAGCCATTGTTGGATACCTTCATGAGGGGCAATATCAAGCTATTGGAACAGCTTATAGAGATGAAGGTGAAGATCTTATTCTTCCTGAAAGAACTTTAATGGCTCTTCAAATAAACCCAGGAGATACCATTTATTTTATGCCGATAGATCAGTTTTAATGAAGGAAGAGGGAACTATGGAGACAAAAACAATAGAGTTTCTTGGTGATTTTTATAATGGCTCTTTTCAAAGAGCCAAAAATCCAGATGATACTTGGCAAATTTCAAGTCCTTCAGACAAGAAGGATACAGTAATTTGTCCAGAAGCCAGCTTTCAGCATATAGAGGAGGCTGTTGCTTCTGCAAGAAGGGCTTTTCCTTCTTGGGCCCATTTAGGATTGGAGAAGCGTAAAGAATATTTTCAACGGCTGATAGAAATTTATCAAAAGTATGAAAATGAAATGGCCGAAACCATTGCTCGAGAAACAGGAAAGCCCTTATGGGAAGCGCAAACAGAAGCCAAAGCCTTATCAGGAAAAATTAATGTAACCATTAATCATTCATTAAAAAGGGTGAGTGAAGAAAAGGTCCCTGATGCTCTTCCTGGAGTGGATGGATATGTCCGTTATAAGCCGCGAGGAGTTATGGCCGTCTTAGGCCCTTTTAACTTTCCGGCTCATTTGCCCAATGGGCATATCGTTCCTGCTCTTCTTACAGGGAATACAGTTGTCTTTAAGCCTTCTGATAAAACAGCGGCTGTTGGTCAACTGATGGCTAAAATGTTTGCTGAAGCCGAGTTTCCAGAAGGGGTTTTTAATCTTGTACAAGGTCGGGGAGAAACGGGAAAGCGCTTGGTGGCAAGTCATCAAGTGGACGGCATTTTGTTTACAGGCTCTTATGAGGTGGGTTTAAAAATTAAACAGGAAACCCTCACTCACTATTGGAAAATTCTGGCTTTGGAAATGGGTGGTAAAAACTCCGCTATTGTGTGGGAAGATGCCGATTTAGAAAAAGCGGTTTATGAAAACATTGTGGGAGCTTATCTGACTTCGGGACAACGGTGTTCGGCCACAAGTAAGATTATTTTACATAAGTCCATTGCAGATACCTTTTTAGAAAATTTTTATGAAACAGCTAAAAAGCTCACCATAGGTCACTGGAAGGAAAATGCATTTATGGGAGCTTTGGTTTCTGCAGATTCTGTGGATAATTATTTGCGTTTTCAAGAAATTGCAAAGCGAGAAGGTGCTGAGTGTATTATGCGGGGAAAAGCTTTGGATCTTTCTCCTAGTGGCAACTATGTCACCCCTTCGATTTACAAAATTAAAGAATTTGATCCCAAATCCGTCTATCAACAAACAGAAATCTTTGGGCCCAGCGTAAGCATTTATACAGTAAATGATCTGGAAACTGCTTTTGCCATTGCAAATGGTTCTTCATATGGGTTGGTTCATTCTGTTTTTACAAAAGATCGGAGCATTTATGAAAAAGCGCTTTTAGATATACGAGTGGGTTTGGTGAATTGGAATAGAACAACCAATGGAGCAAGCTCAAAACTTCCTTTTGGTGGTATGAAAAAGTCAGGCAATGATCGTCCTTCAGCAGACTTTGCAGTTTACTATTGTACAGTTCCTGTGGCCAGTTTGGAGGACCTTAACCCATTTAGTAAAGAAAAAATGTTTCCTGGAATATCTTACCAGTTTCATCAAAAATGAAGTTTTTAGTAAGAAACCTATTATTACTCTCTATAATTGTGTTGCTTCTCTTGGGGGGTTCTTTTTTTTATTTCCTTAAAGTACCTCCTGCGCCTTCCAGTGGAAAAATCGTTTTTGAGGTGAAACGAGGAGAGAGCTTTTCTTCAGTTTTAAATCGGTTGGAAAAAAGAAAACTTATTCATAAAGCTTCATTGATGAAACTATTTTATATGCCTTTTGGGCGTTATGTTCGCGTGGGGGAGTATGAGCTAAGTTATGATATGTCTCCTTTGGAAATATTAAGGGTCCTTCAAAGTGGAAAAAGTAAGGAACAATCTATTACTTTTAAAGAAGGAATCAATATATATGAAATGGCGGAGAAGCTGGAAAAAAGAGGGATTGTGTCCAAAGAGGATTTCCTTTCTCTATGCAAAGACCGAAAGTTTATTTATGAGCTTCTAGGAGAAAATCTTCCTTCTTTAGAGGGATACTTGTTTCCTGAGACATACAAGATTACCAAATATACAAATATAAAAACTTTAATCCGCCAGATGGTTCATAATTTTTTAAAAACTTATAATGGATTGTTAAAAGACAAACCACAGACTCAGTTATCTCGACATGAAGTGGTGATTTTAGCAAGTATTGTGGAGAAAGAAACAGGGGCTCCAGAGGAGAGACCCTTAATAGCATCCGTATTCCTCAATCGTTTAAAAAAGGGGATGCGTTTGCAAACAGATCCCACCATCTTATATGGAATCCTGGATCAAACAGGAGTGATGAAGAAAAACATCACAAAAAAAGACATATTAACTCCAACGCGATATAACACTTATACTTTTAAAGGCCTTCCCTATGGACCCATTTCAAACCCTGGTCGTGAGGCTTTAAGGGCTGTGCTTTTCCCGGCTAAAACCAATTACTTGTTTTTTGTGAGCAAAAACAATGGGACTCATGTGTTTTCTGCAGACTTAAAATCTCATAATCGGGCCGTGAGGAAGTATCAGTTGAATAAAAAAATGAGGCAAGGACACTCTTGGAGAGATTTGTCTAAAAGAAAAAAAGCAAAGTCTTTTTAATGACTTATATTTTGTTTATAAAAAATACAGCTTTCTTGACGCTTTTATGGATGCCTAATACAATGCGTCAGAAGCGGAGAAAAGGAGAGGGAGTATGAGAGTTTTAGGATTGGTTCTGGCGGGAGTTTTCCTTCTTTCAGCATGCAGTGGAGGCAGTGGTGGGGGACGCTTTCGGGCTGTTGGAAAAGTGTGCCCTGTTAACTATCAACCATACACTTCCAAAGATGTTAAAGGGGCGCAGGAAATTGATGTGCTTTCAGGAGAAAAGCTTCCTAAGGGAGAGTATCAGTATGTGAGTTCAGATATTATTTGCACTTATGATCATACAATTCTTCATGTCAGGCACTATAAAGCAAGACCTTATAAAAGGGCCCCCAAACGTTTTCAACCCACTCGGGTGTGTGTGAGGGGTGTTGGGCAAAGTTTTTCTTTTCAAATTCCTGTTGTGACGGCCTTTTCCTTTAAAGATGATAAAGGAAAGTCGATTCATGATCCACAGGTGCAATTGGCTTATTTGGGAATTGATTTTGGCCCTACAAAAAATAAGATGATCTGGGAGAAGGACCCTTCAAAGTCAAAAGAGACATTTTCTTCAGTTTTAAATAAATATGCTCAGGTTGAAGAAATGTACTTGTACCGTCACAGTGCTTCAAAGAAAGACCCTGGAGATGAGTCATACAATATGGAACTGCGAGGTGTTGTGCTGGATGAGGCTGGAAAAAAATATCAAGTGATTGTCAGATACCTTTTTAAGCCAGAAGGTTCAGATGATGAATAATCGTACACCTTAAGAAGAAGGCGGTGGTGTAAAAGGGAAAAACTTTTTTTCCTGAGGGTTGTATTTAAAAATATTGAGATGGGCTTTTTGAGAAGCGTCATATGTCGGCACAAGAATTTCCATAAAAGGGTCATCGTCAATATTTTTTAAAGCCAGGTTGGTGGCAAGTCCTTGTATGTGAAAATATCCATCGTGGTGGTTTTTAGGTAGAGGCAATCTTTCCAATAAGGAATGTGACCCCATATCTGAAAGTGAATAGATTTCTATATAAAGTCTTGACCCTTCTTGAATTTTTAACACTTTGTAAAGGGTTCCGTTATTGAGGAGGTCTGCTGTGGCAGTGGACAGAACTTTTCTTTGCGGTGTATAGAAAAAAGAGCGTAAAGAATGCCTAAGGGAGGGTGTTAATACGAAAGCCAGTGCTAAGCTCCAGAGAATAAAAATCAATAGGTAGGAGATCCATTTTTTCATCACCTCAGAATATGATAGCCCTTCATAAGGGGTCAATCTTCTTTAAAGAGAAGATGGTAAAGAGGCAAGAGTTCTTCGGGAAGTTCAGAAGAGAAGAAAAGCTTTTTATGACTTTGAGGGTGAATGAACCCTAAAGTTTTTGCATGAAGAGCAAGACGAGGTGATTTGACTTTAAAGGGCTTTCGAGGACCATAAAGGGGGTCACCCAGAATAGGGCAGCCTTTTTCGGATAAATGCACACGGATTTGATGGGTACGTCCTGTTTGTAGCCGGCATTCCACAAGAGAAATGAGATGGTTGTATTTCTTAACGGTGTAATGGGTGATGGCCTTTTTACCATTTGGTTGAGAGGCAAACTTTTTTCTATGAACAGGGTGACGTGCTAAGTAACTTTCAATAATGCCTGAGAGGGGAGAAGGTTTTTTTTGCACAAAAGCCCAATAGAGGCGTTGAATGGAGCGTTGGAAAAACTGTTCACTAAGAAAGGAATGAGCAGCATCATTTTTAGCAATCACAAGAAGGCCACTGGTTTCTTTATCCAGTCGATGAACGATCCCTGGTCGTAAAGGGTGTGTGCCCTTAGATAAAGGAATGCCTTTATTCATCAAGGCGTTAACCAGGGTATCAGAATCATGTCCATGAGCCGGATGAACCACAAGGCCTGAGGGCTTATTAATAACAAGAAGATCTTCGTCTTCATAAATAATATTTAAAGGGAAGTTATAGGGACTTAAAGAAGGTCCAGGTGGGGGAGGAGGAATGGTTATTGTGAACAGATCTCCTTTTCTGGGTAAGTATGAAGGCTTAATAGATTGTCCATTTACGAGGACTTTTTTGTCTTGGATTAGCTTTTGAGCTTGGGTTCGTGAAGCAATTTCTGGAAGTGAACACAAAAAAGAGTCGGCTCTTTTTCCTATATAGGGTTCAGGGACTTCAATTTGAATGGTTTTTTCTTGCACCTTTTGTGGCCTTAGGCATTTTTCATTTTTTGCATAAAGGAAGAAACCACATTTTGGGGGCTTTGAAAACCTAAATATTGAGCAATGTGTTTTATATAACCGCGAACAAAAACGGGAGCTGGAAGAGCCTGAAAATTTTCTTCTTCAATGGCAATCAGATATTTTTTCTTAATGCAGGTGGCTTCGGAAATATCGTCTAAGGAAAGCCCCTTTTTCTGACGGAAGGCTTTAAGGCTTTGACCACTGATGTTTTTGGGCTCTTCTACAGAAGGTGAAGGGGTGTCTTTTTTTTGAATGAGTCCCATGGAAATATCATACTTTCGTCTTCTTTCAGGGTCTTTGAGGGTGTGAAAAGCCACTTCAATGAGCTCGAAAAGTTCCTGGAGCTCTTCCTGGGAGAAAAACTTATAGATTTCTTTATTAGAAGGTGCGTAGAGTTTTTTGGCATTTTCATAAGCAAGGATGATTTGCTCTTTAGAGGCATCTGGGCGAAGGTCGAGTATTTCGTAGTAAAGAGCTTTGACTTTCAATGAATCCTCCATTGATTCAGAAAAAGAGGGCGATCCGGCCTTCTTCATTAAAAGGATAATGTGAGGAATAAAATCTATCCAGTCTTTGGTACAAATAGAAGCAATGCAACATCTTATTCCATACAAAGGTCTGTAATGAAGGCCGTGAAAGTTTAAGACGAAACGGGAGTTGTTTGTTTTTTTATTCCACGCGTGTCAGGAAGTTTTTTCCAAACAGATAAAATAATAAGAAGAGCTAAAAAGGTAAAAGCACTTCCTAGAAGAAACGGAGAGGGGTGAGAAATTTCATAAAGGTAACCTCCTATAGCAGGTCCAATAATGCGTCCCATAGCAGAGAGGCTTTGATTCGCGCCCATAACGCCTCCTTGATCGTCTTTAGGAGCAATGAGGCTGATACTGCCTGTGGCTGAAGGGTGCATGAGCCCGTTTCCAACAGCGAGGGTCGTTACACTGATGGCCAGAGGTGCCAGGGAAGAGGAAAGGCCGATTCCAAGCAATCCAAGGCTTAAAAGGGTGGTGCCAATGACCAGAACATTTCTTTCTCCCCAAAGAGGAGTGACTTTTCGAATGAGATAACCTTGTGTAAAGACCATAATCAGCCCAACGTATGCAAAGCCATAACTGGCTTGGCTCACAGACCAAGAGAAGTCATCTTTGACAAATAGAAATAAGGCCGCTTCCATATTTGCCATGGCAAGAATACCCAAGAAAAAAGATCCCATCAGGGAAGGCATCAGTGGGATTTTTAGATATTCGATAATTTTTTTCAGGCGAGGAGGTCGTTTTTTATGATGTTGTTTAACTTCAGGTGAAATACTTTCGGCTAGAAAAGAATAGGCAAAAAGGAAGTTTGCAAAACAGATGATAGACGCCACAAGGGCCGCAAAACCTTCTCCAAGAGGAGGATTAGAACCTAAATGAGGGCCTATTTGTCCTGCAATTCCTCCAATAAAAGGTCCTAACATAAAACCTAAACCAAAAGCCGCTCCAATAAGACCCATCCCTTTTGAACGATCTTTAGGAGGAGTGATATCTGCAATATAGGCCATGGCCGTTGAAATATTAGCGCCAAAAACTCCAGCTAAGCCTCGAGCGAGAAACAACACCCATAAATTGGTACCAAAAGCGAAAATAAGGTGAGAAACCCCAGCCCCCAATAGGCTTATAAGAATAATAGGCCGGCGTCCCCACTTATCACTGAGC
>RFKI01000261.1 GCA_003694355.1 Bdellovibrio sp. | reverse complement strand
GTTGGTGGCTGCAATAAGGATCACGCCCTCATTGCTTTCAAAACCATCCATTTCCACAAGGAGCTGATTTAAAGTTTGCTCTCTTTCATCATGGCCGCCCCCCATGCCGGCGCCCCGGTGTCTTCCCACAGCATCAATCTCATCAATGAAAATCAAACAGGGAGCATTCTTTTTTCCTTGTTCAAAAAGGTCTCTCACTCGCGAAGCTCCAACACCTACAAACATTTCTACAAAATCAGAGCCAGAGATGGTGAAAAAGGGCACATTGGCCTCCCCAGCCACAGCTCGCCCTAAAAGAGTTTTTCCAGTTCCAGGAGGGCCAACCAGCAAAACCCCCTTAGGGATACGTCCTCCCAAGCGAGTGAACTTTTTGGGGTTCTTTAAGAACTGAACAATTTCTTCCAATTCTTCTTTGGCTTCTTCCACACCAGCCACATCCTTAAAAGTCACTTTTTTCTTATTTTCCGTCAGTAAACGAGCCCGGCTTTTTCCAAAACTCATGGCTTTGCCGCCCCCCACCTGAATTTGACGGAACAAAAACATAAAAAGACCCACGATCAGTAAAATGGGCAGCCAGCTCAAAAAGATATTGGTGATTAAAGAGTTGTCTGTTTTTTCATAATTGGGAATCAACCCATGCTCCATCACAAACTTGTACCCTTCAGGACCCGTGTTGCCCACAATGTGAAAACGCGTGGCATTCCCATATTTGCTTTTAAACTCTTCTTTAATTTCTCCAATAATTTCCTGATCTCGAAAGGTGATTGACTTCACTTCGCCATTTTTAACCGCCTGGACAAACTTGGAGTAATTAAAGTCTCGAATAACAGCTCTTTGTTGGGCTTGCCACATTTGCACCACTAAGATTCCCACCACCACCAAAATAGCCCACAAAGCCAGTGTCTTTTGCGAATTTTTCATAATTATCCTTTCTTTCGTTACCTCTCGATCGCTTTTACCAGAATATCATGTTCAAGGGAACCCTCTCAAACAGTATGTTTGTCTCTCTCAAAGAGCCGAGACTAAGAAAGAGGCACCACCTTCACCTTTGGGCCAGAAACAACCCATCGATATTTGAGCAAAGAAAATTCGAAGTTATTCTGCACCCGGTCCAAACGTTTGAGAACTTCCTCAATATGATTCTGCGTATAGGCTTTAGCCTGTAAGGCATGCATAAAGTCCGCCAGAACTTCTTTTTGCCTGGAAAGAGGCAACTTCTGAAGAGAAAAACGATCTTCTATCTCTCCCCCACCCTCATAAAGACTCCAGAACGATTCTTTTAAAACCGCCGCTCCCTGGTGAGCGAGAAGCTCCAAGGAGCGAGCCAATGACTTCAAAGAGCCTGGCCGCTTGGCCTCCAACTGAGGCAACCACAGTTTTCTCAGCCAGTTCCGAAAAGGGTCCACGGAGCTATTTGAAGGGTCTTCCACAAAAGGCACTTGGTGAGCACTCACATAATCTTCCACCTGAGCTGACGTCCAACTTAAAAACGGACGCAACCGCCGCTTTTCCTCATCCCAAAAAACCAGGCTTTTAAGCCCCTTAACACCACTACCCCGAATAAGATGAATCAATTGGGTTTCCAAAAGGTCGCCTTGATGATGAGCCAAACATAAAACTTTCTCTTTTCCCTGAAAGTTCTGAAGAATCTGATAACGATAGGCTCTCATAGACTCTTCTGAATCCTTGCAAAAGGCCCTCTTCTCCTCCAGGTTTTGAATATTGGAAAGAAAAGGCACCTCAAAATTCTGGCACTGCTTTTTAACAAAATTCCAAGCTTGATCGCGAAACGCTTCTTGTACAGTGTTTGTTGAGTGACCGTGATGAATATGAGCCACTGAAATCTTTTTTTTCAACAAAGGCCTTAAACGACTAAATAAAGTTAAAAGAGCCATGGAGTCCCTCCCTCCTGATACAGCCAAAAGGAACTCCTGGGTGTGAATAGACCTTAAACGACGATAAATTTCATGCTCAAAAGAAGAGAGTTTTAATACTGAATCCATCCTTCTATAAAACAGCCTCCAGGCTTACAGACAACAGTCTGACGCCCTTTTCTCGGATCATTGTACGTCCAACCTTTACCGCGGCAATCATTCTCTGTGCAAGTGATTTGAACAGGAGCAAACCCAAAACCTGTTAACTTCCACCCCCAAATCAAACAGTCCCCCTGCAAACTAGGCCCCTTATTGCATGTCACTGTTTGCAAAAGACGTCCTGAAGCCGTTTCAAAAATATGCCATCCATCCACAAAACAACCACTTCCTATGCACTCTGAGCGTGTCCCCGAAGTCAACTTGGAGGCCTCATACCATCCATAAGTTTCGCAATCCTGGTTAATGCAATACACTTTCGAGTTCTGTCCTGTTTGAGGATTTTTTATTTGCCAACCATAAGTGAGGCAATCACCTCCCAAACAATCCACTTCCCAAAGCGCCCAAGCTGGCGAACAGAAAAAAAGCCCTAAACAAATGATGATTTTTCTCATAATCCCCTCCCCATAAGTATTACAGAATTCATACTACAAGGCTTGACTAAAATGTCACTCCTAAAAACAGTTTTTACAAAAACTTTTTTCAACCTCCTTGCTCTTGGAAAACTTTCAATTTCTAAACTATATGATGCTGCGCTCTATCTCAAGCTTATGATTGCAAATTCACCTTCTTTACGAAAACATTATCAATAATAGGTAAGATATATAAGTAGACACATTTTAAAACACTACAAAAACAACAAGGAGTTTACAAATGAGTTGTAAAAGAATCTTATTAACTTTTTTCGCCACCATAGGTCTGGCTCATCTGGCTTATGCTAACAGTCTCCATTTTGGGGGATTCTCCGAGCTAACCCTTCAAGCCACAGATACAAAAACATCCAACTCCAATACCTTTTCCCAAGGAGGTATTGATCTTTTTTTAACAAAAAATTTGGATGAAAGAACAAACATACTTTCTGAAATTGTCTACGAAATTTCAGATGCTAATGAAGCTGTCCTTGATGTTGAGAGAATTTGGATTCAATATGAAATCAGTAATTGGTTTAAAGTTAAGGCTGGAAGAGTTCACACAGCCTTAGGTTATTGGAACCAAACCTTCCACCATGGGCGTTGGCTTCAAACTTCCATTAGCCGCCCACTTCTCTTTAATTTTGAAGATGATGACGGTATTCTTCCTGTTCACTCTATTGGGTTTGAAATTCGAGGCAGCTCCAATACATCAAGCTCTCAATCTAATACTTTCGGTTATGTGATAGATATTGGAAACGGTCGTGGAGAAAACCCTGACCCTCCTCAAACTGGTCATGATGCAGATCAAAGCAAAGCCGTCAACACTCTTCTTTATTATGAAATAAAAAACTTAGGGCTTCGAATTGGAGGCGTTTTTCTTACTGACGACGTGGCCGCAACATCAAACTTTACAGATAGCAATGGAACCTCTGTAAACCGAGCCCCTTTTAAGGAAAGTATTACAGGATTTCACCTTGTGTGGAATTACCAAAATACTCAACTTTTATTTGAAAACTTTTCTATACACCATGACTATGATGAAAATCAGCTGACAGCTCTTAATGAAAAGGATAACACCATTAATGCCTTTTATGTTCTTTTAAACCACAAATTTAACAAATGGACTCCCTACGTTAAATATGACTCCATTAAAGGGGATCCTGACTATTCCGATGCTTATTTAAATCAAGGCGTTACCACAGACAAAAATGTCCAAAAAACAAATCTGTCTTTAGGTGTTAGGTACGATCTCACCTATACCTCAGCAATCAAGCTTGAATTTTCTAATTATAAAGTGGACAGTAACGGTACTGAAACAACCAATGAAAAGGTATTTGCCTTTAATTGGTCATATGCATGGTAACAAAGGGGGAACTCAATCATGAAAAAGATATTACTACTTATTAGTTATTTCGCCTTAAGTAACCCATCTTTCGCTGGAGTCGCAAAATCCAATGGCTCTACTTTTACAATCATCCCTCCAGATAAAGTACAAGATACTTGCGGAGATAATTTTGTTTTTAGAGACCAATATCAAGAAACAGAGGTTCCTAAATACTTATCTCCTATCGTTATAAAAAAAGCCTTTGAAGGAAAAACAAAGTTTTACAGTTCTCTTGAGGAAGCTAAAAAAGCAGCACATCAAGGTAAAAAATGTATTTGGTTTGCTTCCTCAGAAAAGAGCTCTCTTTAATCTAAAGTCTTTTAAAGGAATTTTGTAATTCTATAAAGGCCTTTCAAAAGTGAAAGGCCTTTATTTTAATCATGCCGCATGAGTTTCTTGATGCTCCTCCAAGTCACTATCATTGCTCTCAATCTCTTTTTCTAACGAAGCCATGTCCTTCTTTGAAGCTCCGCCTTCCTCTTCTAGCTTTCCTTCTTGTTTTTTAATCAAAGTATTCAAGGAAGCCACATGACGTCTTAAAATAAGCACTTCGTCACCCAACGACTCTACACAAAGATTACTCTCACTAGAAATTTCTTCCATTTTTTGAACATGTTCATCGATCAACCTCATTGCCTTGGAAATATTAGTTAGTCCTGTCTGTTGCTCCTCTGAAGCATTTTTTATTTCTGTCATAACTGAAGTGATCTCTTTTGAGTTCTGAACCACCTCTGCCAATATTTCTCCACATTCTTTTGCCAATTCCACACCACTTTCAACTTTAAATTTCACTGCCTTCAAAACATCCTCCATACACTGATTGGCCTCTAAAACAAGTCGATTAACTTGCTCTACACTTTCAGCTAACATTTCCTTGATTTCTTTAGCAGCAACTCCGCTTAATTGAGCTAAATTTCCAACCTCTTCAGCCACCACAGCAAATCCTTTCCCTTGCTCCCCTGCTCTGGCCGCCTCAACAGAAGCATTAAATGAAAGTAATTTTGTTTGGAAAACAATATCGTTAATAATATTTGTCTTTTCAGAAATATTATCAATTATTTTAACAATGCTTGATATTTTTTCATTATTCTCTTTAACATTATTCATAAGAGAAAGGCTTTCTTGATTAATGCCATTCATGGCATCAATGACTTCCAGCACTTTCTGTTGTCCTTTTTCTGAAATCTCTTCACTTCCTTTTACTTTTGATACTGATGTTTCTGCATACTGATTGGATTGTTCTGAAGTAGCTGTAATTTCATCCACAGCAGAAACCGTTTCTAAAACAGAAGAGGCTAAGGCCTTAGAACTGTCCGCTAATCTTTCAGAAATTTCTTGCATCTCTCCTGTCACTTTTTTGTTTCTTTCTGCACTCAAGTAAATTTCTCGAGAAATATTATTTAAAGTGAAGTTGGTCTTTTTGTACAAAATAAACCCTAAAATACCACCTGCAATTAACAAGAATAATCCAAGCATAAAAATATATGACATGGAGGTATCTAGATATCGAAAAATAATTTGCTTCTGATAACCTAGAAAAACATCAGAAATTTCCTTGACATTTTTTCGATTCTCAGAAGAGAGCTTTTTTAATTTTTCAGCCAACGGCAGAGCTGTTTCTTTATTGCCATTTAAAAAAGCCAAGGCTGTTTTCTTCCCTGTTTCCAACATTTTTTCATAGGATCCCCTTGCATTTTTAACAGCTTTTTTAAAGTTCTCATCAATGTTTTCTTTTTCTAAACGATTTAGAGTTGATGTCACATCTTTTTCAATAGCTTTTAATTCTGATAAACTACTCAAACTCCCTTTGCCTTGACTGGCAATAATTACATTAAAGACGGCATCCGTCTTCTCTAAATCCAAACCTAGCTGAATAAAGCTCTGATTTTTTTTTTTAAGTTTTAAGTTATTTTCTATTAAAAACTTTTTTATATTGAAAAAAGAAAAAACAGTAATTCCTCCTAACAAGAAAACACTAACAACACCAATCAGGTTTAAAATAAAAAATCGATTTCTAATGGTAAGCTGAGAAAACATGAGCACCCCCATTCATATTGATAAAAAGCCAAGGTCTTAGACTACATCGGAAAAACTAGATAAAACTAAAACTGCTCGACTATTGTGTTGAAGCGCGCCGCAGCAACTAGACAGATAAATCAACCTGAGTCCAACTGCTCGACTATCGTGTTGAAAATTTTTGTAATAAAAATAACAATCTCTACAAAACCGACAAAAGCTCAATAATTAAAAGTGCTTATGAGAAAAGCGTAAATCCAAAAAAGTCTCTCAGAAAAACCTCTCTTTATAATTGAAAAGGTTAC
>RFKI01000033.1 GCA_003694355.1 Bdellovibrio sp. | reverse complement strand
TTTTATAATTTTTATAATTTCAATAACACTCATTGATTTTTCTCATTAAATTATTATACGAAACTGCAAGTGTTTTAAAGGGGGTGGGTTCACATGCGTGTAACCATTTTTATTCTTCTAGTATTTATTCCTTTAACTTCTTTTTCTGCTTTAAGGTTTAAAGAGGTTTTCTATTTCTCTGAGCGAAGCAACTTCAGTGACTCTCATTATAGAAATCAAAGGCCTCCTTATTATTTTCCAGGAAACTTTGCCAAAGAACAAAGAGTGGAGCCTAAGAGGTGGGGAGAAGGGGAAGCGGAGCTGATGGAAGAGGCTTTGTCTGAATTGTTGTCCCTTCCTCAATTACAGAAGATGTTTTTATTTTTGGCGCGCAAGGGTCCTGTCGCTTTAAAGCGCTTTGCCGAATATCCTGGCAGAGTTCCTGGAGGTTTGGGACGCATGAATCAGGGAGACAAAAAGATAGGAAGTGTAAAAATGTGGGCTGCAGAACAGCCTTCCTTTTATGTGGGCGTTACTGATGATTTTTTTAAATATATGGGACATCTGGATCGAGAAAAACAGGTAAAAGTGGCCAAGTACATTGGGCTTCATGAGCTCTCTCATTTATATGATTATCGCATGAGATTTTCTTTTCGGGATCAGCAATTTTTGAGAGCCACAGGGTGGAAGTGGGCTTGGTTTTTGAGAAGGTGGGAAAATCAGTATGTTCCTGAAGAAAAGAGAAGAGCTCTCATGAAGAAAGTTGAGGAAGGAGAAATGAGTCTACGAGATTTGGATCGTATTGTCAGAGAGCAATATGGTTTGCCTTCCTTTTACTCTGTGACAAATCCTAAAGAGACCTTTGCTGAAGTGCTAGCTGCTTATGTTCTGGTGCCTGAAGCCAAGGACTTTCTGCGGCCAGAGATTATGGATTTTCTGGACGGAATTTTAAATAATTAAGCTAAAAGGCTAGTTTGTATTTATTTGTATCAAGTTGATACAAATAACGCCGATAGGTCCCTTAGCAAAAGGGGGACGCTATGGGTGGCGATGAAAAAAATAAAAATACGGATTCAAAAGTCATTACGGAATTTCGAATTCATGGTTTTTCCAAGCCAGATTATCGGTCTCAGTTTTTGGAGGCTATTAACTATTGCCCTCTTTGTGGAACCGAGCTCTTTTTTGTGCATAAAACAGACTTTGAATATTGGTCTGTGGAAGAAGAGGCGCATTGCCCAACATGTCATATACGCACAAACAAGCAAAGTTTTTCTCTTCAATAAACTTCTTTTCAGTTGTTTTATGAGAAGAAGACATTAAGATACTCTTAATGTCAGATTTGGATGCTCAAGTTCTTTATTTTAAAGAGGTTTTAGGAGTTCATTCCATTATTTGGCCTTATGACTCTTCTTGTAAAGGTCAAGATAAGACTCAGCCTCATTCTCATGCATCTATTATGATTTGGGAGCCTTTCTCTTTCAATTCTCAACAAAGAGGCCTTTTGTCCAAGATTGAAAAAGCCGTTCAAAGGAAGTTTGTGTCTATTTCAGAAAAAAGCGCTATGAATCAGACTCCTTGGGGACTTATTTTGGGAAAAAAATATTTTGGAGATTTATTTCCTGGTGAGCATCCGCAAATGGGGGGCTTTTATAAAAAAGGAAAAACTCTTTGGCTTTTGACTTATTCCTTAGATGAAATGTTATCAGACTCGTCAAGAAAGATCAAAAAACAGGTTTGGGAGCATTTAAAAGCTTTTTTAAAGAAAATGTGTTAAAATGCTTGGGGAGAGTGCAAAACAAAAGCTTTTTTCCATTGCACAGGAAGACATTGCAGGCGGGGA
>RFKI01000032.1 GCA_003694355.1 Bdellovibrio sp. | reverse complement strand
CCACAAAAACAATGTAAGCTGAAACATGGTGATACCCACCTGCCCAACCACAAGGTCTTTAATTCCTGTAAAAACGCCAAAAAGATACATCATGGCCACTTGCCCAACTCCTACACCTCCTTGAGAAAGAGGAATGGCTGTAATTAACATCCCTATGGGCACAACAAAAAAGTAAGTCGTCCAGGGAACCCCTGATACCTTTAAAAAAGACCCTGCCACCATAAAAAATAAAACTCCAACAGCTTGAGCCAAAAGACTTAAGGAAAAAGCTTTTATCAAGGCTAGCTTATGGTTTCTGTAGGACTTCATTCCCTCATAGACCTTTAGAACTTTATCCCCCAAAGGCATGTGCACTAAAATCTTATTAAAAAGAGAAAATGCCTTGTGAGAAAAAGCCAAAAGCAAGACAAGTGTCAGGCCCCCAAAGGCTGCGGCCGTCATCATATAAAGAGAGAACAATGCGGGAGAATTCCAAAAGACTGAAACCTTTAGCGTCATAAAGAAAAGACCGAGAAAAACCATCGCATAAAGCCCTACAATGCGATCCATAAGAACGGTCATGCCAGCATCTAATTTCCTTTGGTCTTCTCCTTTAATCACATAGTAACCCTTCACCAAATCCCCACCAACACTACCAGCCGGAAGAGCAAAACTAAAAAACACACCAATGAGCTGAAGAGGGAAAACATCTTTAAAGGAAAGAGAAAAACCCTTGGCTTTTAAAAGCACATGCCAACGCCAAGCTGTTATCAAAAGGTTTATGACAGCCAATCCCATAAAAAATAGAAAGGCTAAAGGAGAAAACAAATGAGACATATCTTTGAGAGACAAGTTTCCCTTTGCCACTAACCAAACAATCAATCCAACAGCGATAATAACTTTAAGCAAAGTAAAAAATCGGTCTTTCATTTTTCCCCTGTTTGATATTTCAAAACCCGCTCACGAACGGTTTTGACAACTTCGTCAAATCCACTTTGGTTTAACAAGGAATGATGCACACAAACCAACCCACGAATAGCCTCTTCACTAAGCCCCTGTGCTTTTAACCAATGCGTGGTTCTTAAGCCTCCCCATCGGCTTAAACTCGCTGTTTCCAAAAGCTCCTCTTTCCCTGGCGGCAATAACGTTTTGCCCAATTCCTTAGACAACTCATCAATAAATGCATACCCATCCATGTCTTCCCAATAAAATACACTCCGATCATACCACCGCTGATCAGTTGATCCAAAAAGAGGCTGAAACCCTCCCGGCCTTTTTTGCTCAAAACTTTCTATAAGCTCTTTATGCTGCTCTTTTTTCTTCACAACATCTTTTGTAAAATCCAAGTCCCCAAAAAATTCAAAAGGAGTGACTAAAGGCCGAACCCGCGGACGAGAGCCATGTACAAGAAGCGTAAACCCCGACAAAGAAAAAATTTTGATTTGATTTTGCTCATCCACAACAAAAGGCTCATCTTCATAAAAGTGACTGGCATAGGAAACCTCAATTTTAACAAACTTTTGAAGTTCCTCTTGTTCCAAAAAAGAAAGATCCAGACGCTTTCCTATAAGTGGCACATCTGTGGCATAAATAATAGCTAGAACTTCTTTAAATTCATGTTGATTGATTTCGTCTGCCGTCAAAGGAATCGCCTTAACTCCCTGTTTAACCAGTTCTGTAACAGCTAAGGAAATATAAGGCTCTTGATCTTTTAAATAGAGAACCTTTTTTTTATGACTAAAAGAACGATAAAGACTTTGGGTGCTCTCTAAAAGAGCTTGTGGAACGGATGAGTAAACCTGAACATGATTTTCAATAGAGTAAATGGCTTTGGCCCTTTGAGAAGCCTTTTCCCAGGAGTCAAACACTTGAAATTGAAAAACCATAAAGACTCCTGCAAATTGTTAGAGCCCAAACTGATGTCTTTCTTCATCATCAACTCGAGATAAAATGCCTCCCTTAAGCTGAGGACGGTAAGCCAAGCGCTGAATATCATAATGAAAATTATCATCAGCCAATCCTGGTGTTTGCCACTCAGGACCCATACGAATGGCATCTACAGGACAAGCTTCTTCACAAAACCCACAAAAGACACAACGTAAAATATCAATTTCATAATGAATGGGATACTTCTCAACAGTGGGGTCTTCATGTTCTGCAGCCACAATGGTAATACAGTCCGCAGGGCAATTAGTTGCACATAACATACAAGCTGTACATCTTAAGGATCCATCTTTTTTCACCGTTAAAACATGATTGCCTTTAAAACGAGGGCTGTACTCATATTTTTCCTCTGGATAATTGAGGGTGGGCATCTTTTTTCTATGGAATAAGTTATAAAACAATTTTTTGATCGTCAGTCCCATCCCTGACAAAATGCCCGGCAAATACCACTTTGTAGATGGTGTGTCTTTATGAACAATACTCATAAATAACCTCTTCTATGAACATAATAGTTTTTCTTAGGCCCCTTTAAAATAGGAGCCATATCCACCTTATACTCTTCTCCTGCCATTAAATGAGCTGCTTCCGACAAACTTAAAGCACCAGGGACTATCGTTGCAATGCGATGGCTCTTTTGTTCAAGCCCTTGGTAATTGACATAAGTCCCGTCTTTTTCAAAGAAGGTTTTCAAAGGAATTTGCCACGTTAAGCACTCCACCTCGTCAACAGCCTGAACCTTAGCTGAAGAAAGCCAAATCAAATGACTTAACTGAATACCCCATTGCTGTACTTTTTCTTTTAAGTCAGGAAACCACAAAGGATTTTCGGGACCAGCCACAATTAAGGTTTCTATTTTTCCAGCCTTTAAGTTCTCTTCCAAGTGAGCCCATGTTTGCTCATACCGATAATCTTCCAGCTTTTGCAAAAGACCTTTGGTATTGGGATTGCGATCCCCTCTTAGAAGAAGCCCATCAAAATCTTCAAAAGATTCTTTATTGTTAATCCAATGATAGACAAAATCATTGCCTACATTCTTTTTATAAAATTGAAACAGAGCTTCATATTCTTCATTGGAAAATTGGCCCGTCACCACAAGAGCTATTCTCTCTTTATCTAAGCTCTTAAAATGATGAGCCACATCTTTGGCAGCAGCACCCCCTTCCATCTCCAGCCATTCTCCTTTACGTCCCTTTTTAGCCTTCAGAAGACGGTTTTCCTTGTTGACAAACTTATAAATATTTCGCCCCTCATCACACATCCAATAGCCATTCACTTTCTCATTATAAACGGGACGAATTCGAAACAGGCCCTCTTCATTGAAGTAAATTTTTATATTACAACCAGTTGAACAACCAGTACATATGGACTCCCTCTCCTGAAGATACCAGACCCTTTGCCGAAACCGAAAGTCTTTAGATGTGAGAGCGCCCACAGGACAAATATCCACCGTATTTAAAGCATAATTATTCTCTAATGGTTTATTTTCAAATGTTCCAATTTCACTTCGATCGCCGCGATTGAAAATACCCAGCTCATAGGTTTTGGTCACTTCTGCTGTGAAACGAACACATCGAGAACAAAGAATGCATCTTTCGGTATCCAAGACAATTTTGGAACCCAAATCCACAACTTTATGTTTCTTTACTTTGGGCTCAGCCATTTCAGGAGTGTACAAACCAAATTCCATATACTGATCCTGAAGGCCACACTCCCCTGCCTGATCACAAATGGGGCAATCTAAAGGGTGATTTATTAAATGAAAATCAAGACCCCAACGAACTGTTTCTTTAACTTGTTCTGACTGATTCGTGATTTCCATTCCATCCTGCACAGGTGTATTACAGGCAATTTGTAAACGAGGCTGTCCCTTGATCTCTACCATACATAAACGACAAACTCCTGCCACAGAAAGACCTGGATGCCAGCAGTAATGAGCAATCTTTTGGCCGGCTATTTTAAAAGCCTCAATAATAGTTGTTCCTTCTTTGACTTCGACCTCAACGCCATTGATTTTACACTTAAGCATTGGCTATCACCTCTTTTACTTTAGAGCGCCCTTCACGCACGTAAAATTCAAACTCGCTACGAAACTTCTGCACAAAACTAATAGCAGGCATAGCCGCCGCATCAGAGAGTGCACAGATCGTCCTCCCCATCATATGCTTTGAAACCTGCTCAACAAGCTGAATGTCTTGAAGCCGCCCTTCTCCCTTATATATACTGCCTACAATCTTATCGAGCCATCCTGTCCCCTCACGACAAGGGGTGCACTGGCCACAAGATTCATGATGATAAAAATGCATGATCACCTTTAGTAAATCCACCATGCAATTGGAGTCATCTATAACTATCACCGCTCCTGAGCCCAACATGGATTTCATTTCAGCTAAACATTCATAATCTAAGGTCGCCCGCTCAGCTTCTTCTGCTGTTAACACTGGAGCTGAAGAACCTCCTGGAATAACTGCTTTAAGTTGACGCCCTGGCTTTAGTCCACCACACAAATTGTAAATTAAATCCTTAAGCGGATAACCTAAAGGCACTTCATAATTGCCCGGCTTCAAAACATTTCCACTTACAGAAAAAATCTTTGTTCCTGGCGATTTTTCTGTCCCATACTTACGGTACTCTTTCGGACCATCTTTAACAATAGTCACCACTGCAGCTAATGTTTCAACATTGTTAACAATAGTGGGTTTTCTTAAATACCCCTCAACAGCAGGAAAGGGCGGTTTTAATTTGGGTTGCCCCTTTTTTCCTTCTAAAGAAGATAAGAGAGCTGTTTCCTCCCCGCAGATATAAGCTCCAGCTCCTCGATACACATCCATATCATGGTCAAAACCACTTCCTAAAATATTTTTTCCTAAAAAACCCGCATCGTAAGCCTCTTGAATGGCCTTTTCCACAATACGGTAAGGCTCCATGTATTCACCACGAATATAAATATAAGATTTCTTGCTCTGAATGGCATAAGCAGAAATCAACATCCCTTCAATAAGCTGATGGGGCGCTTTTTCCATCATCATACGATCTTTAAATGTCCCAGGCTCTCCTTCATCAGCATTGCAAACCAAATAGCGAGGCTCTCCATTATTGGGCAAAAAACCCCACTTTACACCTGTAGGAAACCCGGCTCCCCCACGCCCCCTTAATCCAGCTTCTTTCACCTGAGCCACAATTTCCTCAGGTTTCATACCTAAAGCCTTCTTTAAAACTTCATATCCACCGTACTTCTTATAACCTTCCAGAGAGCGGTACTCTGGTTTATCATAGTGTTTTGTTAGAACTTTGACTTCCATCTTTCTTCTCCGCCTCTTTATGGCAATTCTTTTAAGATTTGAACTGCAGATTCTTTTGTTAGGTTCTCGTAATATTTGTCATTCACCTGCATCATGGGAGCCGTTCCACAAGAGCCTAGGCACTCCACACGAGACAAAGTATAACGACCATCTTCACTATGACGTCCATCCTTAATATTCAGCTCTTTACACAAGTGATCGGCCAACTCCCGCCCCCCATTCATGGCACAAGAAACATTACAACAAACTTGCACATGATATTTACCTACAGGTTCTTTATTAAACATGGTGTAAAAGTTTAAAACTTCATTAATCCAAACCTCTGGCAAGTCCATCAATTGACTCAAGTAGGTTACACACTCAGGACTCACCCACCCTCCGTTTTCTTCTTGAACCTTGTACAAGGCGGGGATGATCGCAGAGCGTTTTGTTTCATATCGTTGCATTTCTTTTTTTACAAACTCAACGCCTTCTTTAGACAACTCAAACATAAGACCTTCTCCTCTTCCTATCTATCTAACTCACCAGCAATAAGATTCATACTTCCCAAAATAGCAATCACATCTGCCACAAGCCCTCCTGTAATCTGATCGGAAAAAGATTGATAAATCGCAAAACAAGGGGGACGCACCTTCAAGCGATAAGGAGTTCCCGTTCCATCACTGACAAGGTAAAACCCTAGCTCTCCATTGGCGGCCTCTGTCACATCATAGATTTCCCCTTCAGGAGGCTGAAGGCCCTTCACAATTAACATGAAATGATTCATCAGGCCTTCAATGTTTCCATAAACATCTTTCTTCTCAGGAAGCACAATTCTCTTATCCCGAATGGTGTAATCACCTCCAGGAATATTCTCTGCAACTTGACGAATAATTTTTATAGACTGTCTCATTTCTTCAACACGCACGAGATACCGATCAAAAACATCTCCCGATGTACCAACAGGAATGTCAAAGTCCAAAGCTTCATACCCATAATAAGGAGCCACTTTTCTCAAATCCAGCCCCAATCCTGTGGCCCTTAAACAAGGTCCCGTATATCCCCACATGATGGCCTCTTCCACAGAAATAGCTCCCACACCCTGAGTCCTCTGACGCCAAATTTTGTTTCCTGTTAACAAGCGGTCCAATTCATCCACTCCCACACTCATTTCATCACAAAATTTTAATACATCTTTAAACCAGCCCTCAGGGGCATCCTGAGCCATACCCCCTACTCGTGTCAGAGACACTGTAAGACGCGCTCCACATAACTTTTCAAAAAGGCTGTACACTTTTTCCCGATAAGTGAATAGATGGAAAAATCCTGTAAGGGCCCCCAGGTCCACAGCATTGGCACCAATACAAACAATATGATCTATGATACGAGAAAGCTCACAGAGAATGATTCTCATGGCTTGCGCACGAGGAGGAATTTCCACTCCCAAAAGTTTTTCAACTGTTTTGCAGTATCCCACATTATTCATGGGAGCAGAGCAGTAATTGAGCCGGTCTGTATAAGGAATCACCTGATTATAGGGATGTGTTTCTGCCATTTTTTCAAAGCAGCGGTGTAAATAACCGAGCTCCACATTGGCTCTTCGCACTTTTTCTCCATCCAACTCTGCCATAATTCTTAATGTGCCATGAGTGGCAGGATGAGATGGACCTATATTTAAAGGAACTAGATCGGAATCTGGCTTAGGTACATAGTTAAATTCATCTTCAAAGTGAATCGGCAAAGCCGAATGACAATGTTGCTGTTTATTGGCGTCGTAGTCTTTTCTTAAAGGAAACCCCTTAAATTCATGATGAACTAGAAAGCGGCGAAGATTGGGATGTCCTTCAAAAACAATTCCAAACATATCCCAAACTTCTCTCTCAAACCAGTTTGCAGAACGCCACACAGGAATAGCCGAAGGCAAGGATTCATCCTCACCCACTTTGGTTTTAATACGCAATCTCTGGTAAGATTTTGATGAAAAAAGCTCATAAACCACATCAAAACGCTTATCTCTTTTCGGATAGTCCACAGCTGTAATATGCATTAAAAAATCAAAGCGCCGAGTCTGCTTCAAATGACTTAAAACCTCAACAACCTGATCTTTGGGCACCTCTAAAAGATGACACCCGAAAGGCGTCGAGTACTGAAAGGTATTTTGCGGAAACTTCTCGTTTAAATCCTTCTTTAAATCTTCCAGAAAATTCATCGAAACTCTCCTGGCACCCAATTTTCTTTCCATGGACGCGGGTGTCCTTCTTCAATCATCTTTTGAATCACCATAATTCCATCCAACACAGCCTCTGGTGTAGGCGGACAACCTGGCACATACACATCAACAGGAATCACTTTATCCACTCCTTGAAGAACATGATAGGCTCGATAAAATCCTCCTGAGCTGGCACAGGCTCCCATGGAAAGAACATATTTGGGCTCTAACATTTGTTGATAGATTCTCAGTATAATGGGAGCCATCTTTTCCGTGATCGTCCCTGCCACAATCAACAGATCCGCCTGGCGCGGGGAAAAACGCACCACTTCAGCTCCAAAACGAGCCAAGTCATATTTCGGTCCCATCACAGACATCAACTCAATGCCACAGCAGGCTGTTCCGTAAGGCATGGGCCACAAAGAGTTTTTCCGACCCCAAGCCACTAATTTATCCAAACGGGTGGTCAAAGCATAAGACCTGGAAGCCTCAATAAGTGCCTGCTCTTCTTTTGTTGCAGGCGCTTTTTCTTCTCCATTCATTTCATTTCCCATTGTCGACATAAGCCTTTGTCCTTATTAAAAAATAAAGTCTTTTCTAAACCCCATTCATATCATTTTATCAACTTTTATGTCAGTAAAGCCTTCTCAATAATGCCTTATGTTAAGGATGACTTTTTACATCCTCAAAAAGCCATGTTAGCGTTTCATTCATGCAAAATACAATCACCCTTTTAAGCTGCCTTCTCATAATTGGACTATTGAACAATTGCCATTCCTCAACAAAACCAAAGATCTCCGAAGAGCAGTTTAAACAACAAGCCACTCAAATGATGGGCATTTGCCGAAAAGTGATTACAGAAAGAGACCCCAAACGCATGTATAAAGGTGCCTGGAGCATTGAAAAGGCTCGTGTTGTCTCCTGCAGAGCCATTGGTGAAGAGTGTCTCTCCTATGGCCAATGCCTTAGCAAAGCCATTGCCTTTTCAAAAGACCATCATATTTCACCAGAGGAAAGAGCGGAACTGTTCAAGAT